>NZ_VOSR01000344.1:0-9539 GCF_007997345.1 Mitsuaria sp. TWR114 | reverse complement strand
AGCGGCGTGCGCAGCTCATGGGCGGCGTCCGCGATGAAGCTGCGCTCGCGCTGCGCGCTCTCCGCCACGCGCCGCATCCAGCCGTTGATCGCGTCGACCATCAGCGCCAGTTCCCGATGGCCGTCGCGATAGGCCAGCGGCGCGAGCTCCTGCGGCCCGCGCCGGGCGACCTCTCGCGCGACCGCCGTCCAGGGACGCATCGCCAGCCGGATCGAGAGCCAGGCGGGCAGCACCAGCAGCGGCAGGCTGGCCAGCAGCGGCATCAGGTAGAAGCCGTCGGAGTAGATGGTGCGCAGCAGGTTCCAGCCGTCGTTGGGGCCGAACATCGTCGCGCGCAGTCCGTGGGGCCCGGCGACCGTGCGCGCATGGAGCCGCTGCGTGGGCGTGCTCACGGTGACGAGCGCGCCGCCGGTGTCCAGCGGCGGAATCTCCGGCGCGTTGCGGGACCGGTACAGCACCTGCGTCCCGCGCGTGACCAGGATGGCGGGCTGGCGCTCGGGCGAGGTGTCGTATTCCTCCACGATGGACGCGTGCAGCAGGTCCAGCGCCTGCCGGCGCCGCTCGGGCGTGCTGCCGGTGTCGTCAGCGATCGCCAGGATGGTCGGGTAGATCTGCTTCGACTGGAGCAGCAGGAAGGCGCGCCCGCCCTGGTGCAGCAGATAGGCGATGCCCAGCACCCACAGCAGCATCAGCAGCGCCAGTTGGGCCACCAGCAGGCGCCGCACCAAGCTGGGCCGGACCACGGCGAGCAGTGCCTCGCGCAGGCCCCGGCCCACGCGGACGAGGACAAGGACGAGGGCGGCCCGCGGCCCCGGCGGCGGGGGCAGGCGGAAGGACGACGCGGTCATCGCGTCTCCTGGTCGATCACGTAGCCCACGCCGCGCACCGTCCGCACCCAGCCGTCGCCGATCTTGCGGCGCAGGTTGGCCATGTGCACGTCCAGCGCGTTGCTCGCGTTGCCCGGGCCGCCCGGCAGCACCTGCTCCTCCAGCGTGCGCCGCGTGACGATGCGGCCGGCCCGCATCATCAGCAGTCGCAGCAGCTCGTATTCGCTGACGGTCAGCTCCACCGGCTGGCCCTCGACGCTGACCCGGCGCGTGGGCATGTGCAGTTGCAGGCCGCGCAGCGACAGCAGCTCGCCGTCGAAGCCGTAGCTGCGGCGCGCCAGCGCGCGGATGCGGGACAGCAGCTCGGCCAGCTCGAAGGGCTTGACGAGGTAATCGTCGGCGCCGGAATCCAGGCCATTGAGCCGGTCCTGCAGCGCATCGCGCGCGCTCAGGATCAGCACCGGCAGCGAGCCGTACTCGCGGCGCAGCCGCGCGAGCAGCTGCAGCCCGTCGCCGTCGGGCAGGCCCAGGTCCAGCAGCACCAGGTCGCAGGGCTGCTGCGACAGCTGGTGCCAGGCGGCGGCGATCTGGCGGGTCCACACGACGTCCATGCCCTGGTCGGTCAGCGCGATGCGCACGCCATTGCCGAGGTCGAGGTCGTCCTCGATCAGGAGAATCTTCATGGCCGGCATTGGACCAGTCCGCGAAGCCTCCGCGCCGCCGCCGGCGCGGCGCTTCATCGATTCTTCATGTGGCCCACAGCCCGGCTTCATGGCGCCGGTCAACGTCACCGGCGCTTGTGGATGACGACGACGGTGACGGCGATGGCCGAGACGGAGATAGCGTCCGCGACCGAGGCCGGATCGAGATGGTGACGGCTACGGCTACGGCTACGGCTACGGCTACGGCCGGCGAGCGTCCGCGGCGTCGCCGGCTGGCGCGACCGGGACGGACACGGCCGGCAGGGCCTCGGGCGGCAGGCCAGCCACGGCGCGCGCCCATATGCGCCGGTAGAGCGCTTCCAGGTCGCGCGCGAAGGCGCGTGAATCGATCCACGGCCGGATCGGCGGCTTGGGCCCGGTCGCGAGCGCGCAGGCGCGTTCCACGTAGTCATCGAGCGACTCGCAGACCAGCTCCGGCAGACCGGCCTCGGCGAGCAGGCTCTCCGCCACGCGCGACGCGAAGCCGTCCCCGCGCAGCGTCACGACCGGCACGCCGGCCGCGAGCGCATCGCTGGTCGTCGTGTGGCCGTTGTAGGGCCAGGTGTCGAGCGCCAGGTCCGCGGCGGCCAGGCGGTTCCAGTGCGCGGCCATGTCCACCGGCGGCATGAACACCAGGCGCTCGGGCGCGATGCCGTGCCGCGCCGCTTCCTCGCGCAGCCGCGCATCCGCCTGCTCGCCGCCGCTGAACTGCCACAGCAGCGCCGAGGGCAGGCGATGCAGCAGCACCATCCAGGCTTCGAAGATCGGCGGCAGGACCTTGTGCACCACGTTCGCCGACAGCAGCACGATCGCGTCCTCGGGCAGGCCCAGCGCGGCGCGCGGCGTCGGCACGATGCGGCGCGTCGCGTCGCCGGGCTGGTAGCAGCGCGGCAGCTGCGCGATGCGCTCGCTGTAGAACGGGGCGTCGGCCAGCGGCGTCACGATCGGGTCGCCGATGACGTAGTCGATGTAGTCCGCGCCGCAGGTGCCTGGGAAACCCAGCCACGCGACCTGCACCGGCGCCGGCCGCGCGGCCAGCGCGGTGAAGCGGCTGCCGGCCGTGTGGCCCTTGAGGTCGACCGCGATGTCCACGCCCTCGGCGCGCATGCGCGCGGCGATGCCGGCCGCGTCGAGCGCGCCCACGTCGATGAAGCGGTCGCAGGCGGCGCGCACGCGCTGCTGCAGCGGCGAGCCGTCGTCCGGTCCATGCGAGAACAGCAGCACCTCGAAGTCCGCGCGGTCGCGGCACTCGAGCACCTCCACCATCAGCGCCGCCGTCGCGTGGGCGTGGAAGTCGCCGGACAGGTAGCCGATGCGCAGCCGCGGTTTGTCGACCGCCCGCGCGGGCGGCAGGGACGCGATGCCGCGGCTCAGGAAACGCGTGCTCAGGCGCGCGACCTTGAGCAGGTCGGCCGGCGCGTGGGGCAGGGCGGCCAGCGCGAGGCACGCCGAACTCGTCGTCCGCCGCCTCGGGCTTGGCGCGCAGCGCCGCGTGCAGCGCCTGCAGATTGGCGTCGAAGTCGTCCCAGCGCGCGCATTGCTGGTCGCCATGGGCCTGGTAGGCCTGCGCCATGACGCTGTCGGGACGCAGCGCGGCCACGGTGCGGAAGCACTCCGCCGCCTCGGTCTTCATCTGCAGCGTCTGCAGCGCGAAGGCGAGCTGCAGGTAGGCGTCGATGTCGTCGATCTTCAGCGCCAGCGCCTGCATCAGCGGCCCGATCGCCGCCTGCGCCTGGCCGCTGCGCCGCAGCGACTCGCCCAGGTAGCGCTGCAGCGGGTTGGACGCGACGTGGGCATGCGGCGCGAGCAGCGCCGCCGCCTCGGCGTGGCGGCCGCGGCCCATCTCGTGGAGGGCGGCGCGCAGCAGGTCTTCGAGGGCATCCATGGGCGGCGATTATGTCGGCCGCGAGGATGCCGACGGGCCTCGGCGGATGTCGACGGGCACTGGCATTCCGGCGGATTACTGTATAAATTGACAGTATGCCGCAAGACACCAAGATCGCCAGGCCGCCGCTGTACATCCAGGCCGATGCCCTGAAGGGCCGGGGCAGCGGCTGGGCCATGCCGCACCGCTTCGAATCGCGCGAGCGCGAACAGTACGACGACGGCTGGGGCACGCTGGACCAGACGGCGCTGGAGGAGCATGTCGCGCCCAGGACCGAGATCATCGAGGAGCAGGCCCGCAAGATCCTCAGCGGCAACCAGTCGCCGGACATCGGCTTCGATCTCTCGATCAATCCCTACCGCGGTTGCGAGCACGGCTGCATCTACTGCTTCGCGCGGCCGACGCACAGCTACCTGAACCTGTCGCCGGGCCTGGACTTCGAGACCCGGATCATCGCGAAGGTCAATGCCGCCGAGCGGCTGCGCGAGGCGCTGGCCTCGCCCGCCTACCAGCCGGCGCCGCTGGTGCTGGGCACGGCCACCGATGCCTACCAGCCGATCGAGCGCAAGCTGCGCATCACCCGCGCGGTCGTGGAGGTGCTGACCGAGGCGCGGCATCCGTTCTCGGTGGTGACCAAGTCCAGCGGCATCGAGCGCGACCTCGACCTGATCGTGCCGATGGCGCTCAAGCGGCAGGTGTCGGTCTACCTGTCGGTGACCTCGCTGGACCCGGCGCTGTCGCGCATTCTGGAGCCCCGCGCCGCCTCGCCGCAGCGGCGGCTGCAGACCATCAAGGCGCTGGCCGAGGCCGGCGTGCCGGTGGGGGTGAGCGTGTCGCCGGTGATCCCCTTCCTCAACGAGCCCGAACTGGAGCGCATCCTCGAGGCGGCCGCGGAGGCCGGCGCGACCAAGGCTTTCAGCATCCCGCTGCGGCTGCCCTGGGAGGTGGCGCCGCTGTTCCACGACTGGCTGCGGCTGCATCAGCCGGACAAGGCCGCGCGCATCATGGCGCGGCTGCGCGACATGCGCGGCGGCAAGGACAACGATCCGCGCTTCGGCACGCGCTTCACCGGCGAGGGCATCTGGGCCGAACTGCTGCAGCAGCGGCTGCGCAAGGCCTCCCAGCGCCTGGGCCTGGGCCGCGAGCGGCACCGGTTCGACTTCAGCGAGTTCAGACCCCCGTCGAAGCTGGAGGGGCAGCAGTCCTTGTTCTGACGGGCCTGACGAGCCTGAGGGCGGTCGATCAGCCGCCGCGCCGGCAGGCGCCGACCCAGTCCCAGTCCTTGCGGTAGACCGAGGTCTGCACGCCGCTCAGGCTCAGCACCGTGTGGTACAGCCCGTCGTGGGACATCGGCGTGTCGCGGCGCTGGCTGAGGCAGGCCTCGTCCAGGCGCTGCGACTGGCGCGTCTGTGCCGGCAGCCACAGGATCAGCGGCACATGCTTCTGCTGCTTGGGCGCCAGCGCATAGGGCATGCCGTGGAGGAACAGGTTGTTCTCGCCCAGAGACTCGCCGTGGTCGGACACGTACAGCAGGCTCGGATCGAAACGCGACTGCTGGGTGCCCAGCCAGTCGATCGCCTTGGCCAGCACGTGGTCGGTGTACGCGATCGTGTTGTCGTAGGCATTGCGCACCTCCTCCAGCGGGCACTGCTGCAGCGCGTTGCTGCGGCACTCCGGCTGGAAGGGCTTGCGCTCGGCCGGTGTGCGCAGGTAATACGCCGGTCCATGGCTGCCCATCTGGTGCAGCACCAGCACCACGCCGCGCGCGACGCGCTGCGGATCCAGCGCGGCGATGCGCGCGTCCAGGTCGTGCAGCATCGCCTCGTCCAGGCATTCGCCGTCGGGGCGGCACAGGCCGGCGGGCAGGGGATGGTCGGCGCGGGCGGGATTGATGGCCTGCGCATTGGGCACGCGGTCGCAGATGCCCTTGCAGCCCGACTGGTTGTCCAGCCACAGCACCGCCAGCCCCGCGCGCTGCAGCACGTCCAGCAGCGTCTCCTGGTTGCCCGGGTGGTCGACATACGCCTCGCGGCCGAGCTGCGAGAACATGCAGGGCAGCGAGGCCGCCGTCGACGTGCCGCAGGACGCGACCTCGCGGTAGCTCAGCACCGGCTTGCCCGAGAGCTCCGGGTTGGTCGGCCGGCCGTAGCCGTTGAGCTGGAAGTTCTCCGAGCGCGCCGTCTCGCCCACCACCAGCAGCACCAGCGGCGGCCGCGCACCGGCGGGCCGGGGCGTCAGCGTCGCGTCCGCGGCGACGATCTCCGGCGGGCCCTTGGGTTTCTTCTGTTTCTGGACGACCAGCGCGGCGCTGGCCCAGATCGCGTTGATCGGGCTGACCATCTTGGTCAGCACCTTGTGGTTGCGCAGGGTCGAGGCCAGCTCCGCGGTGCGGGTCGCCGCCAGGCCCACGCCCAGCGCCAGCGCCAGCGCGACGCTGGCCAGGTTCCAGCCGAGCCGCTGGTACCAGCGCCGGTCGGTCAGCCGCTGGCGCCAGAGCCAGAGCAGCGGCAGCAGCGCGATCACCGCCACATGCGCCGCCAGGCCCCAGCCCATCAGGTCGCGGGTCTCGCGCACGTCGGTCTGCAGCGCGTTGGTGATCATCGCGCTGTCGATGACCACGCCGTAGCTGCCGATGAAGTAGGCCAGCGGCGCGGTCAGCAGCAGCATCAGCGTGAGCAGCGGCTTCACCGCCGCGCGCCAGGCCAGCAGGCTGAAGCAGGCCGCCAGCACCAGGACCACGATGCCGGCGAAGACGACGACGAACAGCTGGCCCGACGGGCCGGCGTAGTCGGACATGCCGCTCATGCGCTGCCACAGCGGCCAGTTGCCGAGCACGCCGATCCAGAGCGCAGCCAGCCAGGTCAGGGTCAACGGGGAACGTGTGCGCGGAGCGCCGGCCTGGCGCGATCGCGAGGTCGAGGAATCGGAAAACGGCATCTTGCTTGTGTCAGGCCGGCATGATCAAACCGGCCCTTGTAGTGGTCCCACCTGAAGATCTCCTGAAGCCTCGCCCTGCGTCATGCCGCGGTGCGGCCACTGGACCGGCCTTCATCCCCGCAAGGCCATGCCGCCGGCGGCACGGGCCGCCTTCAGCCCCTGGCCGCTGGCCTGCACGTAGCGGCGTTGCAGGTCCTCGATGCGAGGCGCCAGCGCGCTGGGATCGCTCATTCTGTCGCGGTAGCGCTTGAGCACCAGCGCCGCCATGTCGATCAGCTTGGCGTTCAGCGTCAGCCCGCCTTGCTCGACCAGCAGCTGCACCCCGGCCTGCGCGTCGCCACGCATCGCCTGGCGCATCGCGGTTTCCGAGATCGCGAAGACGCGGGCATTGGCCTCGCGCATCAGCCGTGAACTGGGCTCGTGGCCCTCGGCCATGGCGAGCATCACCTCGGTCGCCGACTTGGAGCTGCAAAAGCGCAGCCCGAGCTGGCTCATCAGCAGGTCCATCTCGCTGAGCTCGATGTCCTGCCGCGCCATGCGCACCCACAGGGCGATCAGCAGGCAGGCGGCTTCCAGGTCGAAGGCCTCGTCCGCGGCGCGCGCGCGAAGTCGCGCGCCAGCTGCAGCGCATCGGCGAGCCGGCGTTCCATCAGCAGCCGCAGCCCCTGCAGCAGCACGTCGAAGCGCTGCAGCCGGACGTCTCGCGGCGCGCGTTCGATGCCCTGCGCCAGGGCGTCGGCGGCGTACTTCAGTCCCTTGCCGTCCTTCGCGTCGAAGCGCATCAGCGCGAGCAGGGCCAGGCTGTGCCAGTCGAAGAGCTTGGAGCGCAGCCCCTGCGCGAGGCTGCGTTCCAGCATCTTGAGCGCCTCGTCGCGCTGGCCGGCATAGAAGGCCAGCGTGCCGCAATGCTGCTGGCGCAGCAGGCATCCCGGCGTCAGCGTCGCGGCGGTGCGGTAGGTCGCGAGCGCGGCGTCGATCTCGCCTTGCTCCATCTGCACCCGGCCCATCAGGTCGTAGCTGTCGGCCTGGTCGGGCATGTCGCCGATCAGCGTCTCCAGCGTGCGGCGCGCGGCGCTCAGGTTGCCGCTGGCCACCTCGGTGCGCGCCACGCCCAGCCGGGCCCAGGGCACGGTGCGCGCGGCGATGATCGCCTCGTACAGCTCGCGCGCCTCGGCGTGGCGCTCCAGGCGCAGCAGCAGTTCGGCGCCGATGCGCGCGGCATAGAGCCAGTAGGTCGCCTTCTGCTGGAAGCGCTCCAGGCAGAGGTCGGCGGCGCGGTCGAAGTCGCGGGCGTCGATGGCGTCGAAGATCGCCTTCAGCTCCAGCTTGCGGTGCCGCGCGTTGGCCAGGCGGTCGGCCAGCGCGGCGCTGGTGTAGGGCTTGACGAGGTAGGCATCGAGCGCCGCCTCGGCCGCCTCGGCGACCTTCGCGTAGGAGGCCTCGCCGGTGACCATGACAAAGACCGTGGCGTAGGGCAGCAGTTGCTCACGCCGCAGTTCATCGAGCAGGTCCTGGCCGGAGAGTTCCGAGCCGTCGAAGTAGTAGTCGCACAGGACGATGTCGTAGGGCTGCGTCTCGAGGATGACGCGGGCGTCGCGCACCCGCGTGGCCTGGCGCACGTGCCCGACGCCGAGTTCGCGCAGCTGGGCGGTCATCAGGCTGCGCGAGGTCGCGTTGCCGTCGATGACCAGCGCCTGCGTCTTGGACAGGGGGCTGGACAAGGGGCTGGCCAGCGTCATGGCCGCCGTCCTGCGGGCGTGGCGGGCGCCCATGTGAAAAAGCCCGCCTCCGAAGAGAGCGGGCCGGCAGCACCCCAACGATGTGTGCGAATGTCGTCAACCACGAAGCGGATTGTCCGCCCGGCGATCACCGCCGGCTCCCCGGGTTTGCGTGGGGGCCGTGGCTTGAATTCCCAATCCGGGCGTGAACTTGCACGCCGCTGTTGGTGGCTTACTTGAAGAGGTCCTTGACGCGGTCCGTCCAGCTCTTCGCGTTCGGCGAGTGGCGCTCGCCGCCGTCGCGCAGGCTCTTGTCCAGCTCCTTCAGCAGCTTGCGCTGGTGCTCGGTGAGCTTGACCGGCGTCTCGATGCTGATGTGGCAGTACAGGTCGCCCGGATAGCTGGAGCGCACGCCCTTGATGCCCTTGCCGCGCAGGCGGAAGGTCTTGCCGTGCTGCGTGCCCTCGGGCAGTTCGATCTCGGCCTTGCCGCCCAGCGTCGGCACCTCGATCGAGCCGCCCAGCGCCGCGGTCGTCATCGACACCGGCATCGTGCAGTGCAGGTCGTCGCCGTCACGCTCGAAGATGTCGTGCTGCTTGATGCGGATCTCGATGTAGAGATCGCCCGACGGGCCGCCGTTGACGCCCGGCTCCCCGTTGCCGGCGGAGCGGATGCGCATGCCTTCGTTGATGCCGGCCGGGATCTTGACTTCCAGCGTCTTGGTCTTCTTGATCTTGCCGGCGCCGTTGCAGGTCGTGCAGGGCTCCGGAATGATCTTGCCGGTGCCGTGGCAGTGCGGGCAGGTCTGCTGGATGCTGAAGAAGCCCTGGCGCATGTGCACCGTGCCGCTGCCGCCGCAGGAGCCGCAGGTCTTGGCGCTGGTGCCGGGCTTGGCGCCGCTGCCGTGGCAGGTGTCGCAGCCTTCCCAGGACGGGATGCGGATCTGCGTCTCCTTGCCGCGCGCGGCTTCCTCCAGCGTGATCTCCATCGCGTAGCTCAGGTCGCTGCCGCGATAGACCTGCTGGCCGCCGCCCTGGCGCCGGCCGCCGCCCTGCTGGCCGAACAGGTCGCCGAAGATGTCGCCGAAGGCCTCGGCGAAGCCGCCGAAGCCTTCCGCGCCCGGGCCGCCGCGGAAGCCCTGGTTGGGGTCCACGCCCGCGTGGCCGTACTGGTCGTAGGCCGCGCGCTTCTGGCCGTCGGACAGCATCTCGTAGGCCTCCTTGGCCTCCTTGAACTTGTCCTCGGCGTCCTTGGCACCTTCGCCCTGATTGCGGTCAGGGTGGTACTTCATCGCCAGCTTGCGATACGCCTTCTTGATGTCGTCTTCGCTGGCGTTCTTCGCGACGCCTAGGACTTCGTAATAGTCACGCTTTGCCATGGATCTTCCTGGGGGCCTCAAACCAAAACGCCGCGCGAGGCTGGCGGCCCCGCGCGGCGGCTGTCAGGCGACAGCGGTTGCCGATCGCGGCGC
>NZ_VOSR01000343.1:0-797 GCF_007997345.1 Mitsuaria sp. TWR114 | reverse complement strand
GCACCACGCCGCCCAGCGCCAGCACCGCCGCGCCGGCCACGCCCAGTCCGGGCCGGTGGCCGTCCAGCAGCCAGCGCAGCAGGATCGTCGTCATCGGCATCGTGGCCATCAGCACCGCGCCGTGCGAGGGCAGGGACAGCTTCAGGCCCTCCAGCACCAGCACGCCGAAGAAGCCGTAGCCCAGCACGCCGTGGCCGGTGAGCGTGACCCAGTGCGTCCTCAGCTTGTCCCAGGGGCGCTGGCCGAAGCGCATCACCAGCAGCGTCATGCCGACGCCGGCCAGCAGGTAGCGGACCGCGGTGAACCAGACCGGATCCAACCGTCCCAGCACCGGCTTGCCGACGAGGAACAGGCTGCCCCAGGAAATCGCCGCGAACAGCATCGCGACGGTGGCGGCAATGGGAGAGGAGGTGGGCGTCATGGCGACCGGCCTTCTTGGCAACTGCGATGGGAGGGCAGTCTGGGCGCCGCCCCGCGCGCGGTCCATGCGCTTGTTTGGAACGGGCGTTTGAAGAATCCGAACGCGGCCGGCCCGGCGGCTGGTCACAATCCCGCCCCATGGAGCTGTACCAGCTGAAGAGCTTTCTGGCCGTCGTGGCCGAACGGAACCTGACCCGCGCCGCGGAGAAGGTGTTCACCAGCGTGCCCGCCGTCAGCGCGCAGATCAAGGCGCTGGAGGAGGAACTGGGCGTGCAGCTGTTCGAGCGCAGCTCGCGCGGCATGACGCTGACGGCCGCCGGCGAGAAGCTGGCCGAGGAGGCGCGCCGCACGCTCGACGCGGCGCAGCGCCTGCGCCA
>NZ_VOSR01000342.1:0-3469 GCF_007997345.1 Mitsuaria sp. TWR114 | reverse complement strand
GACACCCCCGCGCTGCCGGAACGCCGCAGGCGGGGCGCTTTTGCCACCGGGCATTGCGCTTGCCAGAAGTTCCGCATCGTCAGAGCGGGAGATGCCGGTTGCCGAAGGACCCGATCCGCCGCCCCTGGTGGGCCCAGCTTGGCCCCGGCCTGATCACCGGCGCCGCCGACGACGACCCGAGCGGCATCGCGACCTACTCGCAGGCCGGCGCGCAGTACGGCTACACCGTCGGCTGGACCATCCTGGTGACCTTTCCGCTGATGGTGGGCATCCAGCTCGCCAGCGCGCGCATCGGCCGGATCACCGGCAAGGGCCTGACCGAGAACTTCGCCAAGCTGTGCCCGCGCTGGCTGGTGATGGCGCTGGTCGGGCTGCTGGTCGTCGCCAACGTGATCAACCTCGGCGCCGACCTCAGCGCGATGGGCGACGCGATGAGCCTGGCCGTCGGCGGTCCGCCGGGCGTCTATATCGTCGCCTTCGCGCTGCTGTCGCTGCTGCTGCAAGTCCTGTTGCCCTACGAGCGCTACGTGCGGCTGCTCAAGTGGCTGACGCTGTCGCTGCTGGCCTATGTCGGCGTGGGATTCGCCGCGCAGGCGGACTGGGCGCTGGCGCTGCGCTCGCTGGTGCTGCCCGCGATGCACTGGGACCGCGAGTCCACGACCATGGTCGTGGCGATCCTGGGCACGACGATCAGCCCCTATCTCTTCTTCTGGCAGGCCGGCCAGGAAGCCGAGGAGATCCGCCGCATCGACGCCGACCGCCCGCTCGCCGTCGCGCCCGAGCAGGCGAAACGGCAGTTCCGGCGGCTGCGGACCGACACCCTGGTCGGCATGGGTTTCTCCAACCTGATCGCGTTCTTCATGATCGTCGCGACCGCCGCGGCGCTGCACGCCCGCGGCGTCAGCGACATCCAGACCACCGCCCAGGCCGCCCAGGCGCTGCGCCCGGTCGCGGGCGATTTCGCCTTCGTGCTCTTCGCCGCCGGCATCGTGGGCACCGGCTTCCTGGCGCTGCCGGTGCTGGCCGGCTCGGCGGCCTACGCGGTCGCCACGCTGGCCGGCGTGCGGCGCGGGCTCGACCGCCCGCCGGGGACCGCCAAGGCCTTCTACGCCATCCTGGGCGGCGCCATGCTGCTGGGCCTGACGCTGAGCCTGGCCGGCTTCAACCCGATCAAGGCGCTCTACTGGTCGGCGGTGATCAACGCCGTCATCTCGGTGCCGATCATGGTGACGGTGATGATCGCCGCCTCCCATCCGTCCATCGTCGGCGCGCTGCGCATGCCGCCGCTGTGGCGCACGCTGGGCTGGCTCGCCACCGCCGCGATGGCGCTGGCGACGCTCGCGATGATCGTCCTGCAGACTTCCAGCACCCTCGGGGCCGGTCGCTAGACTGGCCCGATGAGCACCCCCACCGCCCCGCTGCACGACGCCTGGACCCTGCGCCTGGACGAGGTCTGGCGCCGCGCGCCCGCCCTGTCCGGCGCGCAACTGGTCGCCGAGATCGACGCGCTCGCCGCCGAGCGCCCCGCCGACGACGGTCGCGCCCTGTTCGAACGCGCCTGCGCGCGCGACACCGCCGGCCTCGAAGCGCAAGCCGAGCCGCTGTACCGCGCCGCGCTCGAGAGCGGCCAGCTCGATCCCTACCGGCGCACCCGCGCGGTGATCCAGCTGGGCAGCACCTTGCGCTGGCTCCAGCGGCTGGACGAGAGCGAGGCGCTGCTCGCCGGCGAGCTCGCCCACCACATGCAGCCCGGCCACGACCGTCCGCTGCATGACGAGGCCCGCGCGCTGCTCGCGCTTACCTCGCTCGATTGGCCGGCGGCGGTCAAGTTCCCGATCATCGCGCTGGCCACGCTGGCGCCGCGCCTGTCGCGCTACAACCGCTCGCTGCTGGCCTGCGCCCGGCAGCTTGCCGGCGAGGTCTGGGACGACGGCGACGCCGCGCCCACCGGTCCCGCGCCGGTCGAACTCGTCGAGGGTCGTTTCCTGCTGCGCCCCTATCGGCCCGGCGACCTGCCGGACCTGGTCGCCGCGGTGCGTGAGTCCCACGTGTCCATCGGCCGCTGGATGGCCTGGGCCCACGCGGACTTCTCCACCAGCGACGGCGCCGCATGGCTGGACCATTGCGCGCGCGGCTGGCAGTCCGGCACCGCCTTCGAGTTCGGCATCTTCGACCGCGACACCGGCGCCTTCATCGGCGCCGGCGGGCTCAACTCGCTGCATCCGGTGCATCCGTTCTGCAACCTCGGCTATTGGGTGCGCAGCGCCTGCCAGGGCCAGGGCGCGGCCTCGGCCGCGGTGCGGGCGCTCAGCCGCCATGCCTTCGAGCGCCTGAAGCTGGCCCGCGTGGAGATCGTCGTGGCCGACGGCAACGCGGCCAGCCTGGCGGTCGCGCGCCGCTGCGGCGCCCATTACGAGGGCCTGCTGCGCCAGCGCATCCGCGGCACCGACGGCTCGGCGTGGGACGCGCACATGTTTTCGCTGACGGCGGCGTGATACCTTCGTCCGGATGAGCACGCACCTCCCCGACGACACCACCACCCCGATCCAGGAACCCCGCCTGTGGCGCGACGAGCGCTGGACCGCGCAGGTGATCAAGAACGAAGACGACGAAGGCTGGGCCGTGGCGATGACGCTGGCCGGCGAGTCCGAACCCGCGCTGGTCGGCCCCTGGACCATGGGCCGCGACAAGAAGAACCCCAAGCCGCTGGACGCGGCGGCCTTCCACACGCTGGTGAAGACCGCCTCCGAGGTCCTGCGCCGCCATGAGCAGCAGCTGCATGCCCAGCTGCACAAGAGCCTCAAGCTCGACACCGGGTCCGGACGGCTGCACATCCTGCTGGACATCGTCCCGGACGAGGACAACCCCTATGCGCTGCTGAGCGCCCGCGACGAGCAGGACGATCTGGTCGCCCAGGTGCGCGTGGCGGCCAACTTCCGCCTGACCGAGGCGAGCGCCTCCGCCTGGGTCGAGAACGACTTCCTCAAGCCCTGAAGCGCTGGCCCTGGCGCTGGCGCGCCACGGCGCCGCTCCGATCGCGACCTTCCCTGCCGTGACCACCTTCCTGGACTTCGACCTGCTGCGCAGCCTGCTGGCCGTGGCCGAGACCGGCTCGCTGGGCAAGGCCGGCTCGCGGGTGGGCCGGACGCAGTCCGCGATCAGCATGCAGATGCAGCGGCTGGAGGAGGTCGCCGGCCAGCCGCTGCTGCACCGGGGGGCGCGCGGCGTGACGCTGACGGCCGCCGGCGAGCGCCTGGTGGTCCACGCCGGCGAGCTGCTGCGCCGGCACGACGAGGCGCTGGCCGAGCTGCGCGGCGCGCGCATGTCCGGCGTGCTGCGCTTCTGCTGCCCGGAGGACTACGCGGTCGCCCTGCTGCCGCACCTGCTGCAGGGTTTCGCGAGCCTGCATCCGCAGGTGCAGATGGAGGTCGTGTGCGCGCCCACGCCGCGCCTGCTGGAGCTGCTGGCC
>NZ_VOSR01000341.1:0-4284 GCF_007997345.1 Mitsuaria sp. TWR114 | reverse complement strand
GCCGCCGATCGCGGCCATCGCGAACGCCCCTTCCAACCCCGTGTCCAGCGGGCGCGGGGACCACAAGTCCGGGGCGGCGTCCGGCACCGGGCCTCATGCTTTCCCCCAGCCTGGCATCGGCCCCTGTCCCAGGGCGCCGGCCTGCCGCAACCCCGGTGCGCGAGCACCTGGCCGCCATGAACGCACCGCATCTGCTGATGCCCGCCGACCCCGCGATGGCCGGCGACGTGACCCCGACGCCCACGCCCGCCGCCCGGCTGCGCGAGATTCCGTACAACTACACGTCCTTCTCCGATCGCGAAATCGTCCTTCGCCTGCTCGGAGCCCGCGCGTGGGAGCTGCTGGACCAGTTGCGCGGCGAGCGCCAGACCGGGCGCTCCGCGCGCATGCTGTACGAGGTGCTGGGCGACATCTGGGTGGTGCAGCGCAACCCCTACCTGCAGGACGACCTGCTGGACAACCCCAAGCGGCGCGAGGCGCTGATCGGCGCGCTGCGGCATCGCCTGGGCGAGGTGCAGCGCCGCCGCCATCCCGAGGACGACGCCAAGCGCGACGCCTGGGTGGGCGAGCTGCTGACCGCGGCCGAGGCCGCCGTGGCCGCGTTCTCCCACCAGTTCGAGCAGGTGGCCGAGCTGCGCAAGCGCGCGGTCAAGGTCTTCGCGAAGACGACGGCGAAGGACAACATCAAGTTCGACGGCCTGTCGCGCGTCTCGCACGTGACCGACGCGACCGACTGGCGCGTCGAGTACCCCTTCGTCGTGCTGACGCCCGACACCGAGGCCGAGATGGCCGCGCTGGTGGCGGGCTGCTTCGAGCTCGGCCTGACGGTGATCCCGCGCGGCGGCGGCACCGGCTACACCGGCGGTGCGGTGCCGCTGGTCTGGAACAGCGCGGTGATCAACACCGAAAAGCTCGAGGCCATGCGCGGCGTCGAGATGAAGACGCTGCCGGGTCTGGACCGCGAGGTCCCCACCATTTGGACCGAGGCCGGCGTCGTCACGCAGCGCGTGTCCGACCTGGCCGAGCTGCACGGCTTCGTGTTCGCGGTCGACCCGACCTCGGCGGAAGCCTCGTGCATCGGCGGCAACATCGCGATGAACGCCGGCGGCAAGAAGGCCGTGCTGTGGGGCACGGCGCTGGACAACCTCGCATCGTGGCGCATGGTCACGCCGGACGCGAAGTGGCTGGAGGTGGTGCGCGTCAACCACAACCTCGGCAAGATCCACGACGTCGAGGTCGCGAGCTTCGATCTCCACTACTACGACGCGACCGGCAAGACGCTGGAGCGCACCGAGCGCCTGGACATCCCCGGTCGCACCTTCCGCAAGGAAGGCCTGGGCAAGGACGTCACCGACAAGTTCCTGGCCGGCCTGCCCGGCATCCAGAAGGAAGGCTGCGACGGCCTGATCACCAGCGCGCGCTGGATCGTGCACCGCATGCCGGCGCATGTGCGCACGGTCTGCCTGGAGTTCTTCGGCAACCCGAAGGAGTGCGTGCCGTCCATCGTCGACATCAAGGACTTCATGTTCGGCGAGATGAAGAAGCCGAACGGCGCGATCCTCGCCGGCCTGGAGCATCTGGACGACCGCTACCTGAAGGCGGTCGGCTACGCGACCAAGAGCAAGCGCGGCGGGCTGCCGAAGATGGTGCTGATCGGCGACATCGTCGGCGACGACGCCGATGAGGTCGCGCGTGCCACCAGCGAGGTGGTGCGCCTGGCCAATGGCCGCTCGGGCGAAGGCTTCGTCGCGGTCAGCGCCGACGCGCGAAAGAAGTTCTGGCTGGACCGCAAGCGCACGGCGGCGATCTCCAAGCACACGAATGCGTTCAAGGTGAACGAGGACGTGGTGATCCCGCTGCCCCGCATGGGCGAGTACACGCTGGGCATCGAGCGCATCAACATCGAGCTGTCGCTGCGCAACAAGCTGGCGCTCGTGGAGGCGCTGCGCGCCTTCTTCGCCGCCGGCAACCTGCCGCTGGGCAAGAGCGACGACGCCGGCGAGATCCCCAGCGCCGAGCTGCTCGAGGACCGCGTGCAGCAGGCGCTGGCCCTGCTGGACGAGGTCGGCGCGCAGTGGCGCACCTGGATGCAGGAGCTCGACGTCGAACGTGACGGCGAGCGCTCGTTCTTCGAGCAGCTGCAGGACTACACGCTGCGCGCGAGCTGGAAGCGGCAGATCCTCAAGCCGCTGCAGGACGTGTTCGCGGGCGCCTCCTTCGCGCCGATCCTGGCCGAGTGCAAGCGCATCCACAAGGAGGTGCTGCGCGGTCGGGTGTGGGTGGCGCTGCACATGCATGCCGGCGACGGCAACGTGCACACCAACATCCCGGTGAACTCCGACAACTACGAGATGCTGCAGACCGCGCACGAGGCGGTGGCGCGGATCATGACGCTGGCGCGCTCGCTGGACGGCGTGATCTCGGGCGAGCACGGCATCGGCATCACCAAGCTGGAGTTCCTCAACGACGAGGAGCTGGCGGGCTTCGCCGGCTACAAGGCCAAGGTCGATCCGGAAGGGCGCTTCAACAAGGGCAAGCTGCTGCGGCCCGGCACCGGCGGCCATGGCAGCCAGCACACCTTCGCCGACCTGACCAATGCCTACACGCCCAGCTTCGGGCTGATGGGGCATGAGTCGCTGATCATGCAGCAGAGCGACATCGGCGCGATCAGCGAGTCCATCAAGGACTGCCTGCGCTGCGGCAAGTGCAAGCCGGTCTGCGCGACGCATGTGCCGCGCGCCAACCTGCTCTACAGCCCGCGCAACAAGATCCTGGCGACCTCGCTGCTGGTCGAGGCCTTCCTCTACGAGGAGCAGACGCGCCGCGGTGTGTCGATCAAGCATTGGGAGGAATTCGAGGACGTCGCGGACCACTGCACGGTGTGCCACAAGTGCGTGAATCCGTGCCCGGTGAAGATCGACTTCGGCGACGTCACGATGAACATGCGCAACCTGCTGCGCAAGATGGGCAAGAAGAGCTTCAAGCCCGGCAACGCGGCGGCGATGTTCATGCTCAACGCGACCAATCCGGAGACCATCAAGATCGCCCGCGCGGCGATGGTGGGCGTCGGCTTCAAGGCGCAGCGCGTGGCCAACAGCCTGTTCAAGCGCGTGGCGCGCAAGCAGACCAGCGCGCCGCCGGCGACGGTGGGCGTCGCGCCCGTCAAGGAGCAGGTGATCCACTTCATCAACAAGAAGCTGCCGGGCGGATTGCCGAAGAAGACGGCGCGCGCGCTGCTCGACATCGAGGACAAGAACTACGTCCCGATCATCCGCAACCCGCAGAAGGCCTCGGCGGATGCGGAGGCGGTCTTCTACTTCCCGGGCTGCGGCTCGGAGCGCTTGTTCAGCCAGGTCGGGCTGGCGACGCAGGCGATGCTCTGGCACGCCGGCGTGCAGACGGTGCTGCCGCCGGGTTACCTGTGCTGCGGTTATCCGCAGCGCGGGTCGGGACAGTTCGACAAGGCCGAGAAGATCATCACCGACAACCGGGTGCTGTTCCATCGCGTGGCCAACACGCTGAACTACCTCGACATCAAGACGGTGGTGGTCAGCTGCGGCACCTGCTATGACCAGCTGCAGGGCTACAAGTTCGAAGAGATCTTCCCGGGCTGCCGCATCGTCGACATCCATGAATACCTGCTGGAGAAGGGCATCCAGCTCGATTCGAAGCAGGCGTATCTCTATCACGACCCCTGCCACTCGCCGATGAAGCTGCAGGAGCCGATGAAGACGGTGAAGGCGCTGGTCGGGCCGGAGGTGATGAAGAGCGAGCGCTGCTGCGGCGAGAGCGGCACGCTGGGCGTCACCCGGCCGGATGTGTCGACGCAGGTGCGCTTCCGCAAGGAAGAGGAACTGCGCAAGGCCGAGGCGCAGCTGCGCTCGGCGGGGAAGGTGGGGGCGCAGGAGAACCTGAAGATCCTGACCAGCTGCCCGTCGTGCCTGCAAGGCCTGAGCCGCTACGGCGGGGACCTGCAGAACGGGTTGCTCGAGGCGGACTACATCGTGGTCGAGATGGCCCGCAAGATCCTCGGCGAGAACTGGATGCCGGAGTACGTGGCCAAGGCCAACAACGGCGGGATCGAGCGCGTGCTGGTCTGACACGGCTGGCGCGGCAGGACACGCCCCTCACCCCAACCCTCTCCCCGCAAGCGGGGAGAGGGAGAAGTTGCCGCCGCGGCTTGCAACCAGCGCGCTCGCCCGATGACTCCCTCTCCCGCAAGCGGGCGAGGGTGTTCTACCGAGCAGGCGCCGCTGATGCATTACCCCCTCTCCCGCTTGCGGG
>NZ_VOSR01000340.1:0-1065 GCF_007997345.1 Mitsuaria sp. TWR114 | reverse complement strand
CGCCCGGCCTGGACCAGCCGGTAGCGGATGCGCTCCGAGGCCGGCAGCGCGGCCAGGTCCTCGGGGCTCAGGATCGGGGTGCTCGTCATGAAGCCTGCGTTCTCATGGGGGACCGGCGATTGTCGCGGCTTCCGCCCGGGATTGCGAAAGCCGGGGCTTGGCCTTGCGCGGGGCCCGGTCGGGACGGGCCCACTAAACTCGCGCGGTGTCTTCCGTCCCCTCCCCCAAGAACGCCGCCAGCGGCGGCGCGCCCCCGCTGCACCGGCTGCTGGCCAATGCCTCCGACGCGGTCCAGGCCGTGCGCGACGGCCACTCGCTGACCGACTGGCTGTCGCGCTGCCCTGCCGAGATCCGACCCGGCGTGCAGGCGCTGAGCTTCACCGTGCTGCGACGGCTGGGCGCCGCGCAGGCGGTGCGCGCGGCGCTCGCCCCCAAGAACCCGCCGCCGCGCGTCGACGCGCTGTTGCTGACCGCGCTGGCGCTGCTCTGGCCCGGCGAATCAGCCTACGCCGACCACACGCTGGTCGACCAGGCCGTCCATGCGGTCCGCCAGCGCGCGCCCAACAGCGCCGGCTTCGTGAACGCGGTGCTGCGCCGCTTCCTGCGCGAGCGCGAGGCCCTGGTCGCCGCCGCCCAGGCCGATCCGGTCGCCCGCTTCAACCATCCGCGCTGGTGGCAGGACCGGCTGCGCACGGACTGGCCCGCCGCCTGGGAAGGCCTGCTCCAGGCCAACCAGCAGAAGCCGCCGATGACGCTGCGCGTCAACCCGGCCCACGACGACCTCGCCGGCTACCTCGCCCGGCTGGGCGAGGCCGGCATCCCCGCCCATCCGGCCGGCGCGCTGTTCCCGCAGGCGGTGGTGCTCGACGAGCCGCGTCCGGTCCAGGCCCTGCCCGGCTTCGACGACGGGCATGCGTCGGTGCAGGACGCCTCGGCGCAGCTCGCCGCGCCGCTGCTGCTCGGCCAGCGCCCGCCTCAAGACCTGGCCCCACGCCAGCGCCGCGCACGGTTCGCATCGCGTCGACCTTGGCAATTCCGATGCCTGTTGCCCCGCGTGAACAGGCG
>NZ_VOSR01000034.1:0-16885 GCF_007997345.1 Mitsuaria sp. TWR114 | reverse complement strand
CGATCCGGTGCGCGGCATCGCCTTCACGACGCCGGCGGTGCTGGCCTTCACCTCGCAGCTGGTGCCGCGCCGCGACGACAGCTCCCAGCTGGTGCAGGACGAGGGACCGCCCAGCGGCTCGCTGCCGGCGCTGAACGAGAACTTCGGCGCGCCCTTCGCCTCGCGGATGAAGCCCTTCACCTCGCCGCTGGGCGTGCCGTGCCAGGCGCCGCCGTGGGGCACGGTGGCCGGTGTCGACCTGAACGAGGGCCGCATCGTCTGGCGCCACCGCAACGGCACGGTGCGCGACCTCTCGCCGCTGCCCCTGCCCCTGCCGCTGCGGCTGGGCGTGCCCAGCCTGGGCGGACCGCTGATGACCGCCGGCGGCCTGGCCTTCCTGTCGGGCAGCATGGACGACTACGTCCGCGCTTACGACGTCAACGACGGCCGCGTGGTGTGGGAAAGCCGTCTGCCCGCAGGCGGCCAAGCCACGCCGATGACCTATCTCGGCGCGGACGGGCGACAGTACCTGCTGGTGGTCGCCGGTGGGCATGGGTCGACGGGAACGAAGCCTGGCGACCACGTGCGCGCCTACGCGCTGGAAAAGCGCTGAGCGCCGGAAGAAAAGAAGCCCGGCCCCTCGTGAGAAGGGCCGGGCAAGAGCGCTGGGACGCCGCCTGGACACCCTGACTGCGAGGGCGTGGCGCTGCGGCGTGGCGATTCGGAAGCGCGTGCGCGCCGGCCATGAGGCGACCCGCGAGGGGCCGCGGCCTGGGCGCGTGGATCGGGGAGGACGTCAGTCGCGTCGCGACCGCGCCGGGGCGGGCCTGGCCGGGCAGGGATGCGAGCAGGGACGCGGGAGCGTGGTCTGCGGGCAGGCGGGCGTGCGGCGTGTCTTCATGCTTCGCATCATCGCCGCCGGGCGCGCCGGCGAGCCGCGAAGAACAGGCCCCAAATCCGGCCAAACAACTGGCCGGATTTCACCGCCATTTCCGCTGGCAGGGCGCCGTGGCGCGCGCACCGGCGCCGATCGGGACGTGGAGGTCCTCAGCTCACTTGACGTCCATGCCGAAGGTGTTGGCGATGAAGGCCAGGATGTCCGCGCGCTCCTCGATGATCTTGGAGGTCGGCTTGCCGGCGCCATGGCCGGCCTGCGTCTCGATGCGGATCAGCTTGGGCGCGGGGCCGGTCTCGGCGGCCTGCAGCGTCGCGGTGTACTTGAAGCTGTGGGCCGGCACGACGCGGTCGTCATGGTCGCCGGTGGTGACCAGGATCGCGGGGTAGCGCACGCCGGGACCGCTCTTGATCGTGTGCAGCGGCGAATAGGCCAGCAGCGCCTTGAACTCGTCCGCGTTCTCCGAGCTGCCATAGTCCGAGGTCCATGCCCAGCCGATGGTGAACTTGTGGAAGCGCAGCATGTCCATCACGCCGACCTGCGGCACCGCCGCGCCGAACAGCTCCGGACGCTGGTTCACGACCGCGCCCACCAGCAGGCCGCCGTTGGAGCCGCCGTTGATGGCGAGCTTGGCCGGCTGGGTGTACTTGTTGGCGACCAGGTACTCGCCGGCGGCGATGAAGTCGTCGAAGACGTTCTGCTTCTTGAGCTTGGTGCCGGCCTCGTGCCAGCCGGCGCCGTACTCGCCGCCGCCGCGCAGCACGGCCAGCACGTAGACGCCGCCCATCTTCATCCAGGTCGCGGCGGTGACGCCGTAGCCGGGCGTCATCGGCACGTTGAAGCCGCCGTAGCCGTAGAGCAGCGTCGGGTTGCTGCCGTCCAGCTTCAGGCCCTTGCGGTGCGCGATGAAGATCGGCAGCTTCGTGCCGTCCTTGCTGGTGACGAAGACGCGCTTGCTCTCGAACTGGCTGGCGTCGAACGCGGTCTGGGTGCGCTTGAAGAGCTCGGCGCGGCCGGTCTTCGCGTCCAGGCGCCAGATCTCGCCCGGCGTGGTCAGGCTGGTGTAGCTGAAGAAGGTCTCGGGATCGTTCCACTTGCCGCCGAAGCCGGCGGCGGTGCCGACGCCCGGCAGCTGCAGGTCGCGGACATGCTTGCCGCTGGGCGCATGCACGCGCACCAGCGTCGAGGCATCCTGCAGGTAGCTCAGCACCAGGTGGCCGCCGACGCCGCTCGCGGCGGTCAGCGCGTCCTTGGTCTCGGGCACCAGCGTGGTCCAGGTCTTGGGATCCTTGGCGGTCCAGTCCTTGTCGAGGTCGATCGCGATCAGGCGGCCGCGCGGCGCGTCCTTGTCGGTCTTGACGATCAGGCGCTGACCGTCGAGCACGACGGGGCTGTACTCCGCATCGAAGCTCAGCGTCAGCGGGACCGGCTTGGCGCCGGCGTAGCCGCCCTGGCCGTCCAGCGGCAGCAGCATCAGGCCGTTCTTGCGGGCCGAGCCCTTCCAGACATTGATGAGCGCGAGGCGGCCGTCGTCGGTGACCTCGACGTTGAAGCCCCATTCCTTCTCGGCCGGGTTCTCGGCGACCAGCACGTCGGCGGACTGGGCCGTGCCCAGGCGGTGGTAGTACACCTTCTGGAAGTAGTTGGCGCCGGTGAGGGCCGCGCCGGCCTTGGGTGCGTCGTAGCGCGAGTAGAAGAAGCCCTTGCCGTCGGGCGTCCAGGACGCGCTGGAGAACTTGACCCACTCGATGGTGTCGGGCAGGTCCTTGCCGGTGTCGAGGTCGCGGACCTTCCAGGTCTGCCAGTCGGAGCCGGCGCCGGCGGTGCCGTAGGCCATCAGCTTGCCGTCGCGCGACACGGCGCCGCCGGTCAGGGCGACGGTGCCGTCCTTGGACAGCGTGTTGGGATCGAGCGCGACCTGCGGCGTGTCCTTCAGGCTGCGCGCGGTGTAGAGCACCGCCTGCTGCTGCAGGCCGTCGTTGCGGGTCCAGAAGTAGCGGCCGCCTTCCTTGTAGGGGACGCCGAACTTCTCGAAGTTGTAGAGGTCGGTGTAGAGCTTGCGCGCGGGCAGGCGCTGCGGCATCGCGGCGAGGAACTTGTCGGTGACCGCGTTCTCGGCCTGGACCCAGGCCTTGGTGTCGGCGCTGTTGTCGTCCTCGAGCCAGCGGTACGGATCGGCCACGGTGGTGCCGTGGTAGTTGTCGGTCTGCTCGACCTTGCGGGTGACCGGGTAGCTCAGGCCCTGCGAGGCGGTGGCGGAGGCAGCGGCGGGCGCGGGGGTTTGCGCGGTGGCGGCCGCGCTGGCGCCGAGTCCGACCACCAGCGCGGCGGTCAGCGTGAGACGGGAATGCATGCGGTGTGCTCCTGAGAGTCGGGGAGCCGCCCCGCGGGGCTCGTGGCCGGGCGGGGCGGTGGGCCGGCATTGTGCCCGGCCCACCCGGGGGTGCCTTTGGTCAGGGCGGGGAAACACCGAGGGGCTCGGAGGGCGTCGGCCAGCGGCGACCGCGCCGGGCTGTGGCGTGAGGGACTGGCTCAAAGTGGTCGACTTTCGGCGAGCGCTGACTGGTCCCAGTCGTTTTGGGCGGCTGGCTGAATCCGGGCTGTCGCCAGCGCGCTCAGACTGCTCTTCTCCTCCTTGTTGGAAAGTGCAGGTGCAGAATGAATGCCCTCCTGGATCCCATCCATTTCAGTCCGCCGATGTCCGAGCGCGAGACCGTCACCTTGACCATCCGCATCGATGCGGCGTTGAAGCGCAAGCTGGAAGCAGGCGCTATGGAATCAAACCTCACGCTGGACGAACACGTGTCCTGGTTGATTGAGGAAGCCGTCTTCGTCAACAGCCCGGAGTTCTTTGACCCGGACAACTGGGAGGCCCACGAGTACCGGCTCGTTCAGGAAGCACGTCGGTCCAGTGCGCTCGGACATGATCTGCCTCTCGAGCAGGTTGAAAGGGAGATCGAGGAGCAATTCGGAGCGGAGAGGTCATCCGACCTTCCGAATGAAACTTGAGCGCCGCCATCACGCACGCGGCGCACAGGGATCTCGTCGAGATCCTCAGCCGCATCGGGAGCGACAACCCCTTTGCCGCCAGGAAGATGGCAAAGGAGTTCTTTCGCAAGTTCAGGTTGCTTGCCCTTCAGCCTGGTATCGGCTCGCGCACGCGCTTCAAGGACACGCGGGTATTGGCGGTCAGGCGCAATTACCGTGTGCTCTACGCGTCGCCGCCGCCGCGCCTGATCATTCAACGCGTGATCCATGCGGCGCGGAACTGGCCCGATGCCGAGCTGCCAGAGGGATTGACCTAGTAATCCCACCTCGCTTCCACCTGGAAGGTCCGTCCCGGATACGGATGGAAGTTCCAGTAGCGGTAGTTGTTGAGGTTGTCGACGCCGGCGGCCAGCGTCCACTGGCGGTCGATCTTCCACTGGGCCCGCGTATCGACGGTGAAGTACTTGCCCGCCGCCATGTAGGCGAATCCGTTGACGTCGCTGTTGTCCAGGGTGCTGAACTGCTTGCCGCTGTAGCGCGCCCCCAGGCTCAGGCTCAGATCATCCCGCGCCTGCCATTGCGCCAGCAGCGTCGCCCGCCAGCGCGGCACGCGCGGCTGCCATTTGCCGATCGTGTCGCCGGGCGCCACCGCGTAGCCGCTGTTGGCCAGGATGATCGAGTCCGCGAACGTGAGACTGCCTGTCAGCGTGACCCGCTGGGGCAGCGTCGCCGTGCCGCTGAACTCCACTCCGCGCGTGCGCACATGATCGATGTTCTGCACCGTGCTGGTCGAGGTGCTCACGCCCGGATTGATCTGCGAATAGAGCGCATCCCGGCTGTCCTCGTGGAACAGCGTGATCCTCAGGCTGTCGCGTCCTCGGCCCGTCCATTCGGCGCTGAGCTCACTGGTCCAGCTGCGCTCGGGCTTCAGCAGCGGGTTGCTGTTGATGAAGTTGCCGGCCGGGTCGAAGCCGCCCTGGAAAAGCTCGCTCACCGTGGGAAAGCGCACCGCGCGTCCGGTGCTGGCCTTCAGCACCCAGTGCTCGGAGAGGCCGTAGGACAGCGCCGCCTTCGGCGACCACGCGGTGCGGGCGCGATCCTCGTGCCGATGCGGCGTGGCATCGGCAGCGGCCTGCGTGAGACCATCGAAGGCCTGCCAGCGCTCGCCGCGCAGGCCCAGCACCGCGGTCCAGTCCGGCGCGAAGCTCCACGCGTCCTGCGCGAAGACGGCCCCCACGCGCGTGTCGCCTTCGAAGCGCGAGGTCTGCGCGCCCGCCGCCCCCCAGCGCCAGTCGCTGAGCGCGGACACCCGTGTGCGCAGCTGGTAGCGCTCCTGCGAGAGGCCAGCGTCGATCGCGTGATCGCTGCCCGCCGGCGTCCAGGTCAGCTTGGCGGACAGCGTGTTCCACCCCGTGCCGGCCTGGTCGGTGAGGCGGCCGCCGTCGCTGGCCTTCTGCGTCGGCGCATAGGCGCGCGAGCGATCGGCGAGGTAGTCGTAGACGCTGCCCGACAGCTCCCAGCCGAGCCCGTCGCTAACGCGCCGCTTCAGCGACAGCGCATGCATGCGGTGTTCGAGCTCATCCCGTGTCTGCGGGAAGTCGCTCGCGGCCAGCGTGTAGCTCTGGCCGTCGATGTTGACCGGCTGCGTGAGGCCGCCACCGTAGCGGTGGTCGACCGGCAGGCCGCTGGCGTCGGTCAGGAAGCTCCGCGAGTGGCCATCCGAGCGGTTGCTCCACAGCCCGAAGACATAGAGCGCCCGCAGGCCCGGCGCCAGCTCGTAGGCCAGCTTCAGCTTCGCCTGATCCTGGACGGTGTCGTACTGCGTGCCGCTGCCGAGCAGCAGCCACGGCTGATTGGTGCGGTTCAGCCCTGGCACTGCGCCTGTCACCGTTGGGGCGGCCGGATTGGCGGCCGAGCTGCTCACAGACCGGGTCGCGAAGGTCTGCGGCTGGCCCTCGCTGTCGGTGCGACCGGCGTGCAGCCACCACGCAAACGCGCCGTCGGCGCTGCCGATCGAGGCGCTGGCCTGCTTCGCGTCGTAGCTCCGCCGCGCGCCGTACAGGCCATCGGGCTGATGGCTGTAGCCAACCCGCGCGTGCGCTTCGAAGCGCGTGGGCATGCGGGTCTGGTAGTCGACCACCGCGCCCACCGCGTTGCCCGGATACGCCGCCGAGAACGGCCCGTACATCACGTCGACGCGGCTGATTTCCTCGGGCGACACCAACCCCCAGCGCGGCGCGAAGGTGGCGCCATTGCCGAGCAGGTTGGACAGCAGGATGCCGTCCGCATAGACCAGCGATCGCGCGCTGTTGCCCGTGCCGGAGGCGCGCGTGGACAGCACCGCGTGGTTGTAGTCGCCGATGTAGCGCTTGCGCACCAGCAGGCTGGGCAGGTACTTGAGCGCATCCTCGGCATCGGTGGCGTTGATGTCGCGGGCGATGTCCTCGCCCGAAACGCCCTCCATCGTCGTGGGGATGCGGCTGGGGAGGGAGGTCGGCGCTGCGCCATCGACCCGGACGACGCCGAGGGACGCGGCACGCAGCCCGGTGTCGTCGACTCGGTCGGTGCTGGGGGACGCGGTGCGACGCACAGTGTCGTCTGCCGCGGCGGTGGCGGCGCAGGCGCCCGCAAGCAGGGCAAGCACGCCGACTTGCAGGCGGCGCGCACGGAAATGTCTTTGCATGAAGGGACTCCAACGGAATGAAGGAGCACCGGAAAAGCTGTTTCCTGCAGAGCCCACGGTCGGGCCTCTCCCTCAGCTCCCCGTTTTTCACCCTCTCCCGCAGGGCGGGAGAGGGAGGGGTGAGGGTGGGAGCTCCCGCCCGATGCGGTGCCCCTTGCTGCAGAACCTCACCGATGCAGCGGCCTCAAACCACCGAAGGCGGCGCCCTCGCCGGCGCCCTCCGCCACACATGCGCAGTCACCGCTGCGCTGAAGAACCGCTCCGGCAAACCCTCACGCAACTCAACCCGCAGCGCCAACACACCCGGTACCGGCGGCAGCGGCAACGCATCCTGATGCAAATGACAGAACGCACAGTGCTGGAACAGCACGTGATCCTGATCTTCCACACCACTGCCCGCCAAACCCTCACGCAACTCGGCAGCCCGCGGACCCACCACGCTGGATCGGCAAATCTGCGTCCATGGCGCCAACTCTCCGCTCAACGCCTGCGCCGCCATCGAGCCTGCAGGCAATACCGCCGCCAACCAGAAGACCAAGACGGCCATCCAGCGGACAGAAGCAGAGGGAAATCGGAGACGCATGACGCGGGGGATTCTAGGACCGAGCGCGCGAGCATGGCGGGGGCCGGCGGCGAAGCCGAGCGGACGCGCCAACTCGCTCTGCTCACCTTCGGCTCGCGTCGCTCACACAGACGGCGCTCCAGTCAGATGGAACGCTCGGCTTCGCCGCCGGCCCCCGCCATGCACGTCTCAGACACCGCGGCGTACGGTGAGGGGCCCGGGAGGCGGCGGTCAGCGCTTCTGGAGCAGGTCCAGCAAGGTGCGGGCAACCACCTTCGTCGCACGACGAAGATCCGACAGCTCGACCCGCTCGTCCGCACGCTTGGCATGCGACTCCAGCACCGTGCGCGGACCCGCACCATAGATCGCCGCAGGAACGCCGTGCTCACCATACAGACGGACATCGGTGTACAGCGGCGTGCCAGAGGTGGGAATCGGCTCGCCGAAGATCAACTCGCCGTGACGCTGCAAGGCCTCGACCAGCGGACGGTTGGACGGCAACGGCTTCAGCGAGCGCGCCAGCAGCAGGCGCTTCACGTCCACCTCGATGCCGGGGTACGACGCCGCCGCCGTCGCGATCGTCTCGCGGATCTCGGCCTCGACCACCACCGGGTCCTCCTCCGGAATCATCCGGCGGTCCAGCTTCAAGGTCACCTTGCCCGGCACGACATTCGTGTTGGTGCCGCCTTCGATACGGCCCACATTCAGATAGGGATGCTTGATGCCCTCAACCTGCGACGTGGTCCGTCGGTACTCGGCATTGCGCGCATACAGCGCATTGAGGATCACGACCGCGCCCTGCAACGCATCAATGCCGGTGTCCGGAATCGCGGCATGCGCCATCTTGCCGTGCACCGTCACTTCCATCTGCAGGCAGCCGTTGTGCGCGGTCACCACCTGGTAGCTGAAGCCAGCGGCCAGCAGGTAGTCCGGCTTCGTCAGCCCCTGCCGGAGCAACCAGCCCGGACCCAGTTCGCCGCCGAATTCCTCGTCGTAGGTGAAGTGCAGTTCGACGCCGCCCTGCAGCGGCGCGCCCAGCGCCTCCAGCGCCCGCAGCGCGAAGGTGTAAGTCGCGAAGTCGCTCTTGCTGACCGCCGACGCGCGCCCGTACAGCCGGCCGTCAACGACCTCGGCGCCGTACGGGTCGTGTGTCCAGCCCTCTCCGGGCGGCACGACGTCCCCATGCGCGTTCAGCGCGATCACCGGTCCCCCGTCCGCGAAGCGGCGTCGCACGATGAGGTTGGTCAGCGATTCCAGGCCGTACTCACGAACCTGCGCCTGCGGCACGGGATGCTGCTCGGCGACATAGCCCATCTCGGCCAGCAGCTCAGCCGTGCGCTCCGCATGTGGCGCGTTGTTGCCCGGCGGCGTGTCGGTAGGCACGCGCACCAGCGCTTGCAGGAAGCGCACTTCGTCGTCGAAGTGGGCGTCGATCCACGCGTCGAGCGCGTCATGCAGGGAGGGCGGGGAAGCGGTCATGGGGAGGCAATCCTGAAGCGCGGAGCGATGACGGAAGGTGATGCGGCCTGGAGGGCGTGGCGGCGGACGATCGGACGGGGCGACCTGACGGGAATCAGAGGCCGTCGAGCAGCGCCTGGAAGGCGCGCACGCAGAGCTCGGTGTCGTCGTTGCTGATCGCCTCCAGCGGGTTGTGGCTGATGCCCAGGTTCAGGCCGCGTTGGAACAGCATGGCTTGCGGCATCGCCTGGTGGAGCTTCATCGCGTCGTGGCCCGCGCCCGACGGCATCCGGTGGACCGGCAGGCCCAGGGCGTTCACGGCCCGCTCCCAGCGCGACTGCCAGTGCGCGTCGCTCGGGGCGGCGGCGGCGGCTTCGGTGCGTTCGAGCGTGAAGCTCAGGCCGCGCCGCTCGCAGATCTGCGCCAGGCGCGTCCGCACGTCGGCATCGAGCGCATCGCGCGCGGCGTCGGTGGTCGCGCGCAGGTCGAGGCTGAATCGGCAGCGGCCGGGGATGACGTTGATCGAGCCATTCGGCACCTGCAGTTGGCCGACGGTGCCAACGACCTCGGGCACCGCGCCGGCGCGATCCTCGACATACAGGATGAGCTCCGCGACCGCCGCGGCGGCATCGCGGCGCCGGTCCATCGGCGTGGTGCCGGCGTGCGAGGCCAGGCCGCGCACCTCGCCGACGTAGCGGATGCTGCCGTTGATCGAGGTGACGATGCCCAGCGGCAGGTCGAGCTCGTTGAGCACCGGGCCCTGCTCGATGTGGACCTCGACGAAACCGAGGTAGCGTGCCGGATCGCGCCGCAGCGCCTCGATGGCGTCCATCGTCGCGGGCAGGCCGGCGTCGCGCATGAGGTCGCGCAGCACGACGCCATCGGCGTCGGCCTGGTCCAGCCAGGCCGGATCGAAGCGGCCGACCAACGCGCTGGAGCCGAGGAAGGTCGCCTTGTAGCGCTGCCCTTCCTCCTCCGAGAACCCGACCACCTCGATGCCATGCTTGAGCCGACGGCCCGCGCGATGCAGCTCGCGAACGCAGGCCATGGGCACGAGGATGCCAAGCCGGCCGTCGTACTTGCCGCCGTTGCGCACCGTGTCGTAATGGCTGCCGGTGAGCAGGCGCGGCGCCTCGCCGGGCTGCCCGTGGTCCTCGCCGTGGTAGACACCGACGACATTGCCGACGGCATCGATGCCGACCTCATCGAAGCCGCACTCGCGCATCCAATCGGCGAGCTGCGCCGCGACCGCCCGGTGGGCCTGCGTCAGGTAGAGCACCGTGAGCTGGCCGTTCTCGGCGAAGCCTGGATCGGAGAAACGCGCCAGCGATTCCGCCCAGTCCCAGACCTGGTTGCCGAGCTGGGGCTCGACGCCGAACTTGTCGTTGAGCCGGATCTCCGCGATGCGGTGGATGTTGCGCAGGCACTCGGCGCGCTCGATGTCCGGATGCGCGTTCAGGCGCCGCGCGAAGGTGTCGATGATCTGCTGGCGCGACAGGCCGTCGCCGCGCGGGCCGCGCACCGCCAGGATGAAGGGCCAGCCGAAGCGCGCGTTGTAGTCGGCGTTCAGCTGCTGCAGGCGCGCGAACTCCTCGGGCGTGCAGGCGGTGAGGCCGGCGGTGCGCTGCTCGTGGGTGGACTCGGCGGTCAGCGACTTCGCGATCATCGCCTTGCCGGCGAGTTCCGGGTGCGCGCGGATGAGGCCGAGCTGCTCGTCGAGCGCGGCCTCGCGAACCACGGTGGCCAGCGCATGCTTGAGCGCGGCGAGGCTCGCGAAGCCTTCGGCGGGCCGCGCGGCGAAGGCCCGTCGCGCGATCCAGGGCGAATGCTCGTAGACGCCGTCCAGCAGCGCGACGAAGGCGTCCTCGCCCGCCGCGTTCAGCGCGGGCAGGGACAGGACGGGAGAGGGCGGAACGGCGGTGGGGCTCATCGGCGGCTCGGAAGACTCGAAGGATCCGGGGCCTCAGCCCCAGACGAAGGCCTTGTCCGCATCGAATGGATGCGTCGCGCGCCAGTGGCGGGCGATGTCGACGCGGCGGGCGATCCAGACGCGGTCATGCTTCTCGACGTGATCGAGGAAGCGCTGCAGCGCGCGCATGCGGCCGGGCCGGCCGAGCAGCCGGCAATGCATGCCGATGCTCATCATCTTCGGCGCCTCGGCGCCCTCGGCGTAGAGCACGTCGAAGCTGTCGCGCAGGTACTCGAAGAACTCGTCGCCGTGGCTGAAGCCCTGCGGCAGCGCGAAGCGCATGTCGTTGCAGTCCAGCGTGTAGGGCACGACCAGCTGCGGCGCCAGCGTGCCATCGGTCTTGCGGACGTTGAGCCAGAAGGGCAGGTCGTCGCCGTAGTAGTCGCTGTCGTACTCGAAGCCGCCGAAGTCGGCGACCAGGCGCCGCGTGTGCGGGCTGTCGCGTCCGGTGTACCAGCCCGATGGCCGCTCGCCGGTCAGGCGCTGGATGATGTCCATGCCGATGTCCATGTGCTGGCGCTCGGTGGCCTCATCGACCTGCTGGTAATGGATCCAGCGCCAGCCGTGGCAGGCGATCTCGTGATTCAACTCGACGAAGGCCCGCGTCAGTTCCGGATGCCGCTCCAGCGCCATCGACACGCCGAAGACGGTCAGCGGCATCGCGCGTTTCTCGAATTCGCGCAGCAGCCGCCAGACGCCGGCGCGCGAGCCGTATTCGTAGATGCCCTCCATGCTCAGGTGGCGCGCGCGAAGGCGGGCGGATTGAACATCTCGGACAGGAACTGCTCGCTGCCGGCGTCGCCGTGCAGCACCGAGTTCTCGCCGCCTTCCTCGTAGTTGAGGACGAACTGGACCGCGATGCGCGCCTGGCCGGGCCATTGCGCATGCGGCGGGTGTTCGCCGTAGCCGACGAGGTCGCGGGGATAGCCAGGGGAGACGACGGGCTTCATGGATGGGGCGGGGTCAGGGTTGGAGGACCGACTTCAGGTCCTGCACGCGCGGATCGAGCCGCAGGTTGGCCTCGACATTGCCGAGATGCGCCTCGAGCAGCTTCAGCGCCGCGCGCTTGTCGCGGGACTCGAGCGCGTCGACGATGGCTTCGTGCTCGGACTGCGATTCGGCGGCGGAATGGGAGCTCTGGTACATCAGCGCGATCAGCGAGCTGCGCGAGAGCAGGTCGGTCAGCAACTGCGCGAGCACCTCGTTGCCCTGCATGCGGGCCAGCACGACATGGAAGTCCGCCAGCAGCCGCGTGCGACCCGGCACGTCGGTGCGGCCGATGGCGTCGCGTTCCTGCTTCAGGTGGGCGCGCAGCTGCTTGATCTGCGCCGGGGTGATGCGCTGGCAGAGGTGGGTCAGCATCGCCGCCTCCAGCATCTTGCGCACCTCGAAGACCTGGCGCGCCTCCTCGACGCTGGGCTGCGCGACGAAGGCGCCGCGGGCGGGCTCCAGCTTCACCAGCCGGTCGCGGCTGAGCTGGTTCAGCGCCTGGCGCACCAGCGTGCGCGAGCAGTCGAAGATGTCCGCCAGCTGCTGCTCGACCAGCTTGGTGCCCGGCATCAGGCGGCGCTCGACGATGGCCTGCGTGATGGCGGCGGTGATGCGCTCGGTGACGGAAGCGCTGGCGTCGAGGTCGCGGGCGTTCATGATGGGATGGGCGGTGTGTCCCGGAGTGTATACACTTTGCGCTTTCATTCCTCCCATTCATCGAAGGCGCCGATGGGCAAGCTCACCACACACGTCCTGGACACGATGCACGGCCGGCCGGCGGCCGGCATGGCGGTGCGGCTGTACCGGCTGGAAGCGGGCGGGCCGCAACTGCTGCAGGCGCTGATGCTCAATGCCGACGGCCGCGCGGACGCGCCGCTGCTGGCGGACGAGGCGCTGCGCGCGGGCCGCTACCGGCTGGTGTTCGAGGTCGCCGCCTATTTCCGCGGCCAGCGCGTCGAGCTGCCCGAGCCCGCATTCCTCGACGAGGTCCCGCTGGACTTCGGCATCGCCGATCCGGCGGCGCACTACCACGTGCCGTTGCTGACCAGCCCCTGGTCGTACTCGACCTACCGGGGCAGTTGAGGCGCCCGATGCGGCCCTGGCAGACCCTGGCCCTGAAGCTCGCGCGCGAGCCGGCGGTGCTGGTGCGCGTCGAGACGCTGCAGGGCAGCGGGCCGCGGGAGGTCGGGGCCTGGATGGCGGTGACCGCGTCGGAGGTGGTGAACACGATCGGCGGCGGACAACTGGAGTTCGATGCGATCGCCAAGGCGCGCGCGGCGCTCGCGGCGGGCCGGGTGATGGAGGCGCGCCAGCGCTTCGCGCTCGGGCCGTCGCTGGGCCAGTGCTGCGGCGGCGTCGTGTGGCTGGGCTTCGAGTGGCTGGACGCCCGGTCGATCGCGGGCCTTGCCGAGCGCCTGGGCGACCAGAGCGGCTGGCGGCCGATCGCGCTGTTCGGTGGCGGCCACGTGGGTCGCGCGATCGTGGACCTGCTGGCCAGGCTGCCGGTGCGGGTCCACTGGATCGACAGCCGCGAGGGCGTCTTCCCCGAGACGCTGCCCGACAACGTCCGCGCCGAGCAGTCCGAGCCGGTGCAGGGTGCGGTGCCGACGCTGGCGGCCGGCTCGCAGGTGCTGATCATGAGCTTCAGCCATGCCGAGGACCTGGACATCGTGGCCGCGTGCCTGAAGCGCCAGCGCGAGGCCCGCGACCTGCCCTCCATCGGCCTGATCGGCAGCAAGAGCAAGTGGGCGACCTTCCGGCACCGGCTGGAGGCACGGGGCTTCAGCCCGGCCGAACTCGCCCACGTGACCTGCCCGATCGGCATTCCGGGCATCGTGGGCAAGCAGCCGGAGATCGTGGCGCTCTCGGTCGTCGCCCAGGCGATGCAGACGCCCACCGCCCCCCGCTGATCCGCGCTGAGCTCTCCCTCCGCCCGATTCCCTCTCTTTCTCCCTCTCCCTCCTGGCGCAGGCCCGCCATCTACTCCCTCTCCCGCTTGCGGGAGAGGGCAGGGGTGAGGGCCAGCGACCTCCTTAGCGCACCAAACTGTATACACTCCCCTCCTCAACGTCGCCGCGGCGCCCAGTTTTTCTCAGCGCGACGCTTGCCGGTTCACAGCGCCCGCAGTGGTGGTCCGGAACTTGCTCAACGTTCGTTGATGGACAGCTACCTGCTTGACTGGGCCAATCTGCTGCTGCGCTGGCTGCACGTGATCGTGGCCATCGCCTGGATCGGCGCCTCGTTCTATTTCGTCTGGCTGGACAACCACCTGCTCAAGCCGCAGGCCGAGGACCTGAAGGCCAAGGGCGTGGATGGCGAGCTCTGGGCGGTGCACGGCGGCGGCTTCTACAACCCGCAGAAGTACATGGTGGCGCCCGCCAACCTGCCGCGGGATCTGCACTGGTTCTACTGGGAAAGCTACTGGACCTGGATGAGCGGCTTCGCGCTGTTCGCGCTGCTCTACCTGTTCAACGCCGACACCTACCTGATCGACAAGCGCGTCCATGACTGGAGCGCCGGCGCGGCGGTGGCTGCGGCGCTGGGCTTCCTGGCCGGCGGCTGGATCGTCTACGACCAGATCTGCCGGCGCTTCGGTCGCAAGGCCGACGGCTCGATCGGCAACGACGGCGTGGTGCTCGGGCTGGTCGCCGTGGCGATCGTCGCCGCGGCCTGGGGCGCGAGCCAGCTCTTCGCCGGGCGTGCGGCCTTCCTGATCACCGGCGCGATGATCGCCACGATGATGAGCGCGAACGTCTTCTTCTGGATCATTCCGGGCCAGAAGCAGGTAATCGCCGACATGCGGGCCGGTCGGCCGGTGGACCCGATCCACGGCCAGCGCGGCAAGCAACGCAGCGTGCACAACACCTACTTCACGCTGCCGGTGCTGATCGCGATGCTGTCCAACCACTACGGCATGCTCTACAGCCATCCGCAGAACTGGCTGGTGCTGGTGCTGCTGATGCTGGTGGGCGTGCTGGTGCGGACCTGGTTCGTGAAGCGCCACAAGGGCGTCGATGCCTGGCCGCTGCTGGTGGCCGTGGTCATGCTGCTGGCGGGACTGATCGCGTGGCTCGCACCGCAACCGGCGATGGTGCCCGTGACCGCGGCCCCCGCGCTGAGCGCCCCGGCCACATCCGGCGCTGCGTCGACTGAGGCGACCACCGACGGCAAGGTGTCCTTCGAGACGGTGAAGGCCATCGTCGCCGCCCGCTGCCTGGCCTGCCACAACGCGGCGCTGGCGCCCAAGCGCATCCAGTTCCACGAGCCGCGGCTGATCGAGCAGCACGCGGCCGAGATCTACCAGCAGGTGGTCGTGCAGAAGAGCATGCCGCTCAACAACGCGACCGGCATCACCGACGAGGAGCGGGCGACGCTCGGACGCTGGTTCAAGGAGCGTTGACGCCGCCGCAGGCTCCTGGCCGGAGCCACTCGCTCAGACCAGATCGCCCATGACCTCGATCGGAATGATCGCGCCCGGATGCTGGATCACCCGCGCCGCGACGCGATTGCCGAAGACCGCCGCGCTCACCGCATCCGCGCCGGCCAGGCGCCGCGCCAGGTAGCCGCCCGCGAAGGCATCGCCCGCGGCGGTCGTGTCGACGACGCGCGCCACTTCCTCCGTCGGCGCCTCGGCCCAGTGCCCGGGCGCCTGCACGCTGTGCACCAGCGTGGGCGATGCACCGCGCTTGATCAGCACCTCCGGCGTTGGCAGCGACTGTGCATGCGCGATCGCAGCCTCCAAAGAGTCGAGGCCCGTCAGCGCCTGATGGTCGTCCGCCGTCACCAGCGCGATCGTGGCCAGCGAGAACGCGCGCTCGAAGGCGGCGCGTGCCGCGGCGCGGTCGGGCCATAGGCGCGGGCGGAAGTTGTTGTCGAACACCACCTGCGCGCCGCGTGCGCGCAGGCGCTCCATCAGCGCGAAGAGCCGCTCCCGCCCCGCGGGCGGCAGCACGGCCAGCGTGATGCCGCTGAGGTAGAGCGCGTCGAAGTCTTCGGCATGGTGCTCGAGCGGGCTGACGGCCTCATCGAAATAGGCCTTCGCCGCGGCGGTGTCGCGCCAGTAGTGGAAGCTGCGCTCGCCGGCGGGATCGACCTCGATCAGGTACAGCCCGGGCATGCGTCCGGGGATCCGCCGCACCAGCCGGGTGTCGATGCCCTGGTCGCGCCAGCGCTCCAGCAGGCCGGTGCTCAGGCCGTCGTCGCCGAGGGCGGTCGCATAGGCCACCTGAACGCCGGCCGCGTCGCCGCAGCGCTTGAGGTACACGGCGGTGTTGAAGGTGTCGCCGCCATAGCCCTGGGTCATGGGCCCGAAGGCCTGACCCTTGAGTTCCAGCATGCATTCGCCGATCACGGCGACGCGTCGAGTCATCGGAGATCTCCCATCCATGGCTGATCCGTTCAGCGCAGCCAGCGCTGAAGTTCCGGCATCGCGACGGGCAACTGCCCGGCGACCATCGCCGAGAACACCTGCGCGCCCTTGGCGCCCAGGTGGGTGCGATCGAACACCGGATTGGCCGCGCCGGCGCGTTCGGGCGAGGAGGCGCCCTGCGCGGGCGCATCGATCGGCTTGGGCGCCATCGCGAGCGTGTCGGCCTCCGCTTCACCCATCGCCTGCACCGCGGCGTGGCTGATCGCGTTCAGGTCGATCACCGGCACGCGGTGCTCGGTGGCGACGCGGATCGTCGCCTCGGCCCAGGGACGCAGCGCGTTGTCGAGCCGCCCCTGTGCGTCGAAGCTGCGCCGCGTCAGCGGCGTCAGCATCACCAGGCGCGCGCCGGTCGGCGCGACGTCGTCGATGTAGCGGGCGAGATTGGCGGGGAACTCGGTCTGGAGGTCGGTCGAGCGGCCCGGCTTGCCGGGCTGGTCGTTGTGGCCGAACTGCATCAGCACCACGTCGGCCTGGCCCTCGCGCCGCTCGCGCAGCAGCGCCATCACTTGGTCCCACAGACCTTCGGCACGGAAGCTCTTCGTGCTGCGCCCGCCCTTGGCGAGGTTGAGGCAGCTCACCTCGGGCTGGAAGCGCGCGCACAGCGCGTCGCCGTAGCCGCTCTTCGTGGCCATCGTCGAATCGCCGACAAGGATCACGCGCAGCGACGACGGCGGCGATGGCAATGGCGCCGGTGCTTGCGTTTGCGCCTGTGCGACGCCAGCCATGACGCTGAGCGCAGCGAGCCATGCCTTCTTCATGAGTCCTCCAAGGGTGTGCGACCGGAATGGGGCTTGGGGGTCCCGGACGGGAGCCCCCATGCCCCGTGGAGAGTCGGCGCTTGGCCAGCGCCGGTGGGCGGTCGTTGTTGTACTCCGAAACGTTCCTCGACTGCGCGACTTCTGAGCGCGGGCCCGGCCAGGGCAGGGGGCGCC
>NZ_VOSR01000339.1:0-1609 GCF_007997345.1 Mitsuaria sp. TWR114 | reverse complement strand
CCGTCCGCGACCCGCCGACATCGCCTTCCTGCAATACACGTCCGGATCGACGTCCACGCCCAAGGGCGTGATGGTCAGCCACGGCAACCTGATGGCCAACGAGATCGCGATCCAGGCGACGCTGGGCACCACCGCGCGGGACGTCTACGTCAGCTGGTTGCCGCCGTTCCACGACATGGGCCTGATCGGCGGCCTGCTGCAGCCGCTGCACGCCGGCGGGATGCTGGTGCTGATGACCACGGCGGCCTTCCTCGCGCGACCCACGCGCTGGCTGGACGCGATGCACCGCTATCGCGGCACGGTGGCCGCCGGTCCCGACTTCGCCTATCGCCTGTGCGCCGAGCGCGTCGCGCGCGCCGACCGGAACGCGCCGCCAGCCTGGGACCTCAGCGCCTGGCGCATCGCGCTGTCGGGCGCCGAGCCGGTCCGCGCCGACACGGTTGCGGCCTTTCAGGCCGCCTTCGCGCCGTGCGGCTTCGCGGCGCGTGCCGTCACGCCGAGCTACGGGCTGGCCGAGGCAACGCTGCTGGTGACTGGCAGCCAGCGCACGCACGGTGCGGTATCGCGTCGCTTCTCGAGCGAGGCCTTGAAGCGGGGGATCGCCGAGCCGTTGCCGGAGGATGGGGAGGTTGCCACTGACGTCGGCTCCCAGCGCCTGGTCGGCTGCGGGGTCGTCGCGCCCGATCACGCCTTGCGGATCGTCGATCCGTCCAGCGCCGCGGTGCGTGGCGCGGGCGAGATCGGCGAGATCCAGGTGAAGGGTCCCAGCGTCGCGCTAGGCTACTGGGGTAGGCCGGAGGCCAGCGCCGAGACCTTCGTGGAGGAGGGGCCGGATCGCTGGCTGCGCACCGGTGACCTGGGCTTCGTGCTGGACGGCGAGCTCTACGTGACCGGCCGCATCAAGGACCTGATCATCGTCCGCGGCCACAACCTCTATCCGCAGGACATCGAGGCCGCGCTCGAGACCCGGCTGGATCTCGTTCGCAAGGGCCGCATCGCGGCCTTCGCGGTGCCCGGTCCGACGGGTGATGCGATCGGCGTCGCGGCGGAGGTGTCCCGCGCCACGCGCAAGGCGGTGACGCCGCAGGCGCTGGTCGACGCGATCGCGGCGGTGGTCGGCGAGGTCTGTGGCGAGGCGCCGAGGGTGACCGTCCTGCTGAACCCCGGCGGACTGCCCAAGACCTCGAGCGGCAAGATTCAGCGCAGCGCGGCGCGTCGCGGCTGGCAGGACGGCAGCCTCGATGCCTACGCGGTGCATGCGAACGGGCGCTTCACGGTCGATGCGGAGGCCGCCGATCCTCGGAGGCTCGATGCTGCATCCGACGCAGCGCCTTATGCAGCGTCCGACGCAATGCTGGACGCGGGAAGCGATGCAAAACGCGATACGGGACCTCACGCGGGACCCCATGCAGGGGGCGATGCGGCGTTGACCGACACCGAACAGGCGCTCGCCGCGATCTGGCACGAGGTGCTCGAGGATGCCGGCGATCTTCGCCTGACTCCGCGAAGCCACTTCTTTGCCGTCGGCGGCAACTCGTTGACCGCGGCGCGGCTCACGTCGCGCGTGACGGCGCGGTTCGGCGTGAGCCTGGCCCTGCGCGACCTGTTC
>NZ_VOSR01000338.1:0-3735 GCF_007997345.1 Mitsuaria sp. TWR114 | reverse complement strand
TGCGGGCCTCCGCGGCGGGCGCGCCGGCACGCGGCTTCGCGCTCTGGCGCCGCGTGGCCGGCCAAGCCTGGCACTTCGAGGCCCTGCCGCCGGACGGCCGCATCCCGCGGCCCTCGCCGGACGAGGCGCTGGTGCTGTCCGCGATCAATGCGATCGGTGAGGAAGGCCCTCGCGCTTCGTTCGTCGCCTGAACGCAGGGCCTTCACTGTCGATTCGGCGCAACGACCGACCCCGGCGGCGTGCGCTCATCAGCCCTAGGGGAAACCCTCGAAGACCAGCACCGATCGGCGGGTTGCGCCGCAGGGCGCGCCCCCCGTCCCTGGGCGCTGTTGCGCTTCGGTGTGGCGTGGGTGCCTCACCTGCAAACGCCAGTGAACACTTGTCACAGCTCCTCAACATTGGCTATCCAGACTGCGCCGCTGACGCGTTGGTGAGGCCGCCGTGAGCGCCCCGAAAAAGGGCTCGAATGAGGCATTGACGACGCGCTGTGAAGGAGAGGTCTCCCGATATTGCCGCATTGATGCGGCAGGTTTCGGCTGGTAGGCTTTTTGCTTCATAAGCGGAGATGGCGCGCCCAAGAGCGCGCCCGACGCAACAACAAACGAGGGCGGGCATCGCCGCGACGCGCACCACATCGCGTTGAAGTCGGCGACGGAAAACGTTTGCGGAACGTTCACAGCCCCCTCGGAACGGGTTTCGGTCTGACGTCGCACAGGAGCACAGGAATGAATCAGAAGGATTGGTTGGGTTTTTCGCGGACGGCGCTGGCCGCCGCGGTCGCCATCGTGGCGGCCGCGCCGGTGATGGCGCAGAACACCACCTCGGCCATCGGCGGCCGCGTGGTCGGCGCTGACGGCAAGCCCGTCGCGGGCGCCACGGTGGTGATCCTGCACAAGGAGTCCGGCTCCTCGAACACGCAGACCACCGATGCCGACGGCCGCTACAACGCGCGCGGCCTGCGCGTGGGCGGTCCGTACACCATCACCGTGACCAAGGGCGGCGACCGCGAGGTCAGCGAAAACGTCTACCTCGCCCTGGCCGAGACGCTGGGCCTGGACGTGCAGCTGGGCAAGAGCTCCACCCAGCTCGAGACCGTGGTCACCACGGGCAGCGCCACCGCGGCGAAGTTCAACAACTCGACGATGGGCTCGGGCACGCAGATCAACCGCGCCGAACTGGACGCCTACGCGTCGATCGCGCGCAACCTGCAGGACTACGCCCGCAACGATCCCCGCCTGGCGCAGACCGACAAGGAACGCGGCGAAATCTCGGCGATGGGCCAGAACTCGCGCTACAACTCGATCACGATTGACGGCGTCGCCATCAACGACAGTTTCGGCCTGGAAGCCAACAACCTGCCGACGGCCAAGCAGCCGATCTCGATCGACGCGATCCAGTCGGTGCAGGTCAACCTGTCCAACTACGACGTGACCCAGAAGGGTTACACCGGCGCCAACATCAACGCCGTCACCAAGTCGGGCACCAACGAGTTCAAGGGCAGCGTCTATTACGTCTACCGCAACGACGACATGGTGGGCAAGCGCTTCGACCGCGGCAACCAGCGCTATACCGATTTCCTGCCCTTCAAGGAAGACACCAAGGGCTTCACCCTGGGCGGCCCGATCCTCAAGGACAAGCTGTTCTTCTTCGTCAACTATGAAGAGCTGAAGAGCAACCGCGCCCAGCCCGAGTTCGGACCGATCGGCAGTTCGCTGACCAACAACGCGATCTCGCAAGGCCAGCTCGATGCGATCACCCAGACCGCAAAGAACGCCTACGGCATCGACACCGGCTCGGTGATCGGCCAGTCGCAGCTGTCGGTCAAGGACTACCTAGCCAAGATCGACTGGAACATCAACGACAACCACCGCGCCAGTATCCGTGTCGCGCGCACCGAGCAGTCGGACACCAACAACGGTTCCTTCGGCGGCTACAGCGCGACCGGCCTGCAGATGACCTCGCAGTGGTGGCAGCAGAAGAAGAAGATCGACACCGTCGTCGGCCAGTGGTTCGCCGACTGGACGCCGGACTTCTCGACCGAGCTGAAGATCTCGAACCGGGACTACAACAGCGTTCCGCAGAACAACAGCAACCTGCCCGCGATCGGCATCCGCTTCAACGGCGCGCTGCCCGACGGCGCCCCGGCCGGCGCGAGCACCGGCAACCGCTTCGTGAACTTCGGCACCGAGCAGAGCCGCCAGTTCAACGTGCTGGACACCAAGACCCTGGACGCCTACTTCGGCGCGACCTGGATCAAGAACGACCACGAGATCAAGTTCGGCGGCGACCTGCAGCGCAACAAGATCTACAACGCGTTCTTCCAGAACGTGAACGGCAACTACACGTTCGGCTGCGAAAGCGCCTGGACCTACAGCTTTGGCGCGATCAACTGCAACACCGCCTCCGCGGCGCAGGTGCAGGCGGCGGTGCTGGAGAACTTCACCCGCGGCCGCCCCTCGAGCTACCAGGTCCAGGTTCCCGTGGCCGGCGGCACGCTGGATGACGGCATCGCCAAGTGGACGCTGGGCCAGACCGGCGTGTTCCTGCAGGACACCTGGAATGTCTCCAAGGACCTGAACATCACGGCCGGCTTCCGCGTCGACCAGCTGAGCACCAACGACAAGCCGACCTACAACGCGCCGCAGCCGCGGCGGTCGTGCCGGGCGCGGTGACGGGCGCCAGCAGCGTGACGCGTGCCACGGGCGGTTTCGGCCTGGACAACTCGACCACCGTCGACGGCGAAAACCTGTTCCAGCCGCGCTTCGGCTTCAACTACGCGCTGGACAACCGCACCGGCCACAAGAAGCAGATCCGCGGCGGCGCGGGCCTGTTCCAGGGCGCCGCGGCATCGGTCTGGCTGACCAACCCGTACTCCAACACCGGCATGGCCACGCGCCTGGTCGGTTGCGGAACGGCCGGTCTGAACGCCTGCTCGGGCACCGCCTCGGGCGTGTTCAGCGCTGATCCGAACAACCAGCCGATCCTGGCAGGCGCAACGCCGGCCGCCAACGTCGACTTCATCCAGAAGGGCCTGGGCCAGCCGTCCGTCTGGAAGATGAACCTCGCCTACGACGCGGAGCTGCCGTTCTTCGGCATGAACTTCGGCGTCGAGTGGGTCTATACCAAGGTCAACACCGGCATCTACTACCAGCACCTGAACCTCGGTGACCCGACCGCCACCGGTCCTGACGGCCGCTCGCTGTACTACACGCCGCAGAGCTACAGCCCGAACTGCTGGACCAACACGAACGGCAGTCTGAGCACCACCGGCGCTTGCGCCAACGGCCGCTCGCGCGCACTGTCCAACGCATCGTTCGGCAACGTGACCCTGGCCACGAAGACCAAGAAGGGCGACGGCAACGCCATCACCCTGTCGTTCCAGCGTCCGGCCCGTGACGGCTTCGGCTTCGGCGTCGCCTACACCTACACGGAAGCATCGGAAGTCAGCCCGCTGACCTCGTCGGTGGCGAACTCCAACTTCAACTCGCGCGCCGTCTTCAATCCGAACGAGAACGTGGCCGCCAACTCGGCGTACATGATCCGCGACCGCTTCACGGCCAACGTGACGTGGCAAAAGGCGTTCATCAGCAACCTGAAGACCAACGTCGGCCTGTTCTGGGAAGGCCGTCGCGGCAAGCCCTACAGCTGGACCTTCCTGAACGACATGAACGGCGACGGCGTCGCCGGCAACGACCTGCTGTACATCCCCGCCTCGCGCGGCGCGGCGGGCGTCAA
>NZ_VOSR01000337.1:0-2792 GCF_007997345.1 Mitsuaria sp. TWR114 | reverse complement strand
CGCGATGCTGGCGCGGCACGAGCAGGCCTTCACCTCCGACGCCGAGACCGAGCGCGCGCGCGACGCGTCGAGCTACCGCGTGCGGCTGCATGCGCAGGCGGGCGGCAAGTCGCTGTTCACGCTGGGCGCGTGGTCGGGCGAGCGGTTGGTGGGTGCCCTGACCTGCGAGCACGAGAACCGCAAGAAGGTGATGCACGTCGCGCACCTGATCGGGATGATGGTTGACGACGAGGTCCGTGGACGCGGCATCGGCAAGCGCCTGCTGCGGCAGGCCCTGGCGCTGCTGCGTCGCGAGCCGCGGCTGGAGACGGTCACGCTCAGCGTCACGGCGGGCAACCAGGCGGCGATCGCGCTCTACCGTCAGGCGGGCTTCACCCGCTACGGCCACCTGCCCCGCGCCATCCGTCTCTCCGATGGCCGCTACTACGCCAAGGACCTGATGAGCCTCGACCTGAGGCCTTGATCGCCGCAGATGCCCAGGCCCGCCACCAGCGAGCATCGCTGGGGCCGGAATACCGCTTGGGGGTCCAGGAGGGATCCCCCATGCGGTGTGGAGAGCCCGCGCCTGGCGCCCCGCAGTCCTCCCGGCGCAAGGCGCTCAATCACACGCCACCGCGGGAACAGCCGCGACGTCGACGTCCACCGTCAACTCGTCCTGGATCGCGAGCAGCCCTCCGAGGATGGAGAACGGCGTGATGCCGAAGTCGCTCTGACGGAGGACGAGCGCCCCCTGCGTCCTCAGGACCGAGCCCCCCGCATCCCCCGCAGGACGGACCACCCGCACCGGCACGTCGAGCAGGCGGGTCTGGCCGTGCCAGTTGACGGCGAGCTTGAGCGCCAGCACCGGGAAGGCGCCGGCGACGGCGGTGCTGCGCATCGCGATGACCGGGAAGCGCTCGCCGTCAACGGCCCGGAGCAGGTTGGCGCGGGTGCCAGCCACGTCGGACGCGGAGGGCGTGCTGGCGAACTCGGGCCCCAGCGGCGCGCGCCACTCGGTTTTGTCGATGGCCAGGTCGTCGAGCCGGAAGGCCAGTTCGACGCCGGCGCCAGCGATGCCGTCGGTGGGAACGAAGACCTGGCCGGTGAGCCGCTCGACGCCGATCACGTGGTTGTGGCCGACCTTGGCGAGGCGTCCGGCGCGAAAGACGTGGATGCGGACCTGCGAAGTGGCGGCGTCGACACGATAGAGCCGGCCTTCGCCGCGTTGCTGCGCGGCCAGCCAGGCCGTGCAGGACGACGGCCCTGGCGACGATGGGGCCTCGCTGGCGCCGGGCGTCGTGGCTGTCGGCGTTGTCGCTGTCGGCGTCGTGGCGGGAGGCGCAGTGCCGCACCCGGCCAGCGCGCCTCCGAGCAGCAGCGCGGCGATCACCGGCGCGGCCGACCTTCCGCCGCCGCGCCGATGCGCGCCTGGAGCCACCTCATTTGCCGGCGTCAACACTTGCATAGGGGTAAACCAAGAGTGGTCAGAACTGCATTCTGAACGGCATAAACAAGCTGGTCGCACTAGCATTGCGACATCATGACGACACCTCGCACGGAGACTGCATGGCACGCCAAGCCACCGACCTGATGGCGCAGTACGCCGCCTACCACCGCGATCGCCGCAACATCGCCACCCATTTTGTCGGCATCCCGCTGATCGTCTTCGCGATCGGCGTGCTGCTGGCGCGGGCGCAATTCCATGTCGGTGACTGGACGGTTTCCGCCGCCTGGCTGGTCTGGGGCGGCGCGACAGTCTGGTACCTGACGCGGGGCAACTTCGTGCTGGGCCTGTCCACGGCGCTGGTCAACGCGGTGCTGATGGCGCTGGCGCATCCGCTGGCGGACGGCTCCTTCGGCAGCTGGCTGGCCTGGGGCCTGGGCAGCTTCATCGTCGGCTGGATCATCCAGTTCGTCGGTCACTATTACGAGGGCCGCAAGCCCGCCTTCGTCGACGACCTGGTGGGATTGCTGGTCGGCCCGATGTTCGTCGTCGGCGAGGCCCTGTTCGCGATGGGCTGGGGCCGCGACCTGCTCGCCGAGATCGAGCGCCGCGCCGGCCCGACCCATCTGCGCGACCTGACCCACCCGGCCTGATCGGGGACGGCTGGCGCGGACCGAGCGGGCCGATCCCGCCAGCGGGACCGCACGTCACCCCTTGTGGGGGTCGGGTCTTGCAGGGGCTTGCAGCCCCGGTCCAAGGCGCTTATCTTGGACGTCCGAGTTCCGTCAGATGTCGCCAGGAGGCCCCATGAAACCGGTGTCCGAACTGCTGAAGAACCGCGGCCCGAGCGTCTGGCGCGTCGCGCCGGAAGCCACGGTGTTCGATGCGCTGCACCTGCTTGCGCAGCATGATGTCGGCGCCTTGCTGGTGATGGAGGGCGATCGGCTGCTCGGCATCTTTTCGGAGCGCGACTACACGCGGAAGATCGCCTTGCAGGGGCGTGATTCGCGGCACACGCCGGTCAAGGATGTGATGACGCCCAACGTGTTCGTGGTGAAGCCCGATACCGACTGCCGCGAATGCATGAGCCTGATGAGCCAGCGCAAGATCCGCCACCTGCCCGTCGTCCAGGGCAATCAGGTCGTGGGCATGCTCTCGATCCGCGACTTGATGGACAACATCATTGCCGACGACGAAATGACTATCGCCCACCTCCAAACCTACATCTACGGCTAAGGGGCGAGGCCCTGATTGGGGCGCCCCGCGTCGTTGCAAATCCTCGCCATAGCGCTGCTATGGCTGCGGTTTGCGCCTAGCTGCTGCACCCCAATCAGGGCCTCGCCGAACGCAGGACTGCGGCGAAGGCAGG
>NZ_VOSR01000336.1:0-6389 GCF_007997345.1 Mitsuaria sp. TWR114 | reverse complement strand
AAGCTGCAGGCGGACTACGCGACCCGCCTGGCCGCGCACCGCGACGCGATCCAGCTCAACCCCAAACTCTTCGCCCGCATCGAGGCGCTGTACCAGCGCCGCGCCGCGCTGGGCCTGGGCGCGCAGGAGCAGCGCCTGATCGAACGCCAGTACCAGCAGTTCCTGCGCGCCGGCGCGAAGCTGGACGAGGACGGCAAGGCCCGCATGAAGGCGATCAACGCCGAGATGGCGCAACTGGGCGCGCGCTTCAACCAGAACGTCCTGGCGGAAGTGAACGACTCGGCGGTCGTCGTCGACAGCGTGGAGGAGCTCAAGGGCCTGGACGAGGAGCAGATCTCCGCCGCCGCGGCGGCCGCCAAGGCCCGCGGCCTGGACGGCAAGTACCTGATTGCGCTGCTGAACACGACCGGCCAGCCGGTGCTGGCGCAGCTGGAGAACCGCGCGCTGCGCCAGCGGGTGTACGAGGCCTCGGTGGCGCGCGGCTCGCGCGGCAATGCCTTCGACAACACCGCGCTGGTCTCACGCGTGGTCACGCTGCGGGCCGAGCGGGCGCGGCTGCTGGGCTTCGCCACGCATGCCGACTTCGTGCTGAAGGACGAGACGGCCAAGACCCAGCAGGCCGTCAACGGCATGCTGCGCCAGCTGGCGCCGTCGGCGGTCGGTGCGGCCCGGCGCGAGGGCGCCGAGCTGCAGGCCGTGATCGATCGCGAGCAGGCCGCGCGCCATCAGCCCTCGTTCAAGCTGGCCGCCTGGGACTGGAGCTTCTACAGCGAGAAGCTGCGGGCCGAGAAGTACGGCTTCGACGAGTCGCAGCTCAAGCCCTACCTCGAGATGAGGAACGTGCTGGAGAACGGCGTGTTCTACGCGGCGGGGCAGCTCTACGGCCTCAAGTTCAAGGAACGCCGCGACCTGCCGGTCTACCACCCCGACGTGCTGGTCTACGACGTGTTCAATGCGGACGGCTCGCAGCTGGCGATCTTCCTGGCCGACCTGTACGCGCGGCCCTCCAAGCGTGGCGGCGCCTGGATGAATGCCTACGTCGACCAGAGCGGGCTGATGAACCAGAAGCCGGTGGTGGCGAATCACCTCAACATCCCGAAGCCGGCCGACGGCAAGCCCACGCTGCTGACCTGGGACGAGGTGACGACGCTGTTCCACGAGTTCGGGCATGCGCTGCACGGCATGTTCTCCAACGTGAAGTACCCGAGCATGGCCGGCACCAAGGTGCCGCGCGACTTCGTCGAGTACCCGTCGCAGGTCAACGAGATGTGGGCGGACTGGCCGAGCGTGCTGGCGAACTACGCGAAGCACTACAAGACCGGCGAGCCGATGCCGCGCGCGTTGCTGGACAAGGTGCTGGCGGCCAAGCAGTTCAACCAGGGTTTCGCCTCGACCGAGTACCTGAGCGCCGCGAGCCTGGACCAGCGCTGGCACAGCTGCCGCTGGACCGGATCCCGGCGGCCGACGGCGTGATGGCCTTCGAGGCCCAGGCGCTGCGCGAGGAGGGCTACGACTATGACGCGGTGCCGCCGCGCTACCGCACGCCTTACTTCAGCCACATCATGGGCGGCTACGCGGCGGGCTATTACGCCTACGTGTGGTCGGAGGTGCTGGACGCCAACACGGTGCAGTGGTTCAAGGCCAATGGCGGCCTCAAGCGCGAGCTGGGCGACACCTTCCGCGCCAAGCTGCTGTCGCAGGGCGGCAGCCAGGACGCGCTGACGCTGTTCCGCGGTGTCGTCGGCCACGAGCCGCAGATCCAGCCGCTGCTGGAGCGCCGCGGGCTGGTCCTTGAGAAGACCCGCACCGCGGTAAAGCCGCAGGGGACGACGGCGGAGTGACGACGATGCGACCCACCCCTCGGTGGGTCGTTGCTTGTGCTAGGTCAAGGGGCGCTCATCGAGGCGCCCTCTTTCGTTTTTGGGAGGCACTGGCGGCACCAGACTTCCGCCTCGTTGTCGAGGTGGAGCAGTGCGGATGGATGAGATCACGAGGAAGTGGTTCGACGTGGCGAGCGTGCAAGTGCGCCGTGCGCCGGAATTGCACGGCTGGTATGCGGATGAAGAATTGGTGCGGTTGGCCGGGGCGCCGAAGGGGAGCCGATTGGACGTCACGCCGTCTCCGGACGGCGCAATCGACCTGCGAGTGGTGAACGAGGACCTGCTTTGCGAACCTTTGGTCCGACGGATCAGCCAGGACGAGAGTGGCCGTTATGTCTTCGAGATCCACAATGCGGCCTTCGTTCTTCGGCCCGGGTTTCGCCGTCAGGGCATAGGCACACGAAGCGTGGCCATCGAGTTGCATGAGGCGCTGCGGCTTGGACATTTCTCCAAGGTGACCACGAGTGCGGTCGGCGACTGGAGCAGCACGAGCGGCCCGTCGGCCATGGTGGGTTATTTCGCCTGGGCGCGAATGGGATTTAATGCTCGCTTGCCCGACGCGGTCCGACAGAATGTGGAACTCCCGGCGTGCTGTCGACAGTGCGAAGACCTGAATGCGCTGCTGGCCACGCGCGCCGGCCAAGCGTTCTGGCTGCGTCATGGACGTTCGCTCCACATGGAGTTCGACTTGGCTGTACCCTCTCCGAGTTGGGAGCACTTTCGCCGCTATGCGCGGGAACGAAACATTGAGGTGATCCTATGAACCCTTGGGAAATTGCCGCGCGATTCTGTCGTCCGATGTCGACCGAGGAAGCCGTCAGGCTGACCCGGGAACGGTACGGTGCCGGTGGATTTCCAGACATCGATCCCTTGATCGAGGCTGAAATTCAAGAACTGGCAGAGAAGATTCAGCGCGAGGATCCGACGCTCAAGGCGAAGTAGCCAATCAGATCAGCCGCCGGTCTTGTCCTCGACCGGCGATTCCGCTGCCCCTTGGTCCTTCAACAGCCGCTGCATCAGCGCGAAGAAGCGGTCGTAGAACTGTCCGGCCGGGATGGTCTCGGACGCGACCTTGACCAGTGATTCCGAGGTCGACGACAGCGGCACCGAGATCGAGCCGATCGCGCTCACGCCGAGGCTCGTGGAATTGGCGCTGCGCTTGACGTTGTAGCGGTCCTGCAGCGCGGACACGTAGGCAGTGGCCAGCTTGCCGCTGCCGCCCTCGGGCACGCAGACGATGGTGAAGCTGATCTCCACGTGCACCTCGCCCTCGGGCTGGAAGCGCTTCGTGCCGGCGATCGAGTCCGGCGTCGCGGTGTTGATCACGTAGCCCTGGCTCAGCAGCGCGCGCCGCGCAGCCTCGCAGGTGTCGTTGACGCTGGCGTCGAACAGGCGCGAGAAGGTCTCGTCCGCCGCGAAGCGCTCGTTCTGGTAGACGGAGTTCTTGCGCGCGGCGCTGCCCGGCCCGAAGGCGCCGCAGCCGGCCAGCAGCGCGGCCGCCAGGGCCGCCATGGCCCAGGGGCGAAGGGAATCGGAAGTGAGGCGTCGGATCATCGTCATCGGGCCGTGATCGGCCAGCGGCGGATTATCCGTGTCCGGGCTGACGACGCCCCGTCGTCATCGCACCGCTGTGCGGCCGCGCGCTCAGTGGGCCAGCTGCGAGGTGAGCAGCGTCTCCCATTCGCCGTCGATGCAGACCTGCAGACGGCGCGCGCTGCCGGGGCAGCGGTGCCAGTGCTCGCTGGCCGCGGACATCAGCGCCGGCCATAGCGGGCGGTCGCCGTCGCAGCGGCTGCGCGGGATCACCAGGGCCAGTTCGCGTTGCGTCTCGTGGCCGTCGGTTTCAATGAAGTCCAGCCGCGCCCGCACGACCACCGTCAGCGGGGTGGACAACAGCAGTTCGGCATTCACAATTTCCAGCGTTTCCATGGCCGCGATCGTAGGCAGCGCGCATGCCCATGGGTGTCGGGGTCGCCCGCGACGCCCTGTAGGACATTGCCTCATCCCGCAGGCGGGGATCGCCCTCGCCGCCTTTGATCCGAACCGCGCGTGCGCCATTCGCCGGCGATCTCCGCTTGTCCTACACAACAACGCGCATGCGGACGACAGGGCCGGCTGTTCGGCATACGTAGAGTCAGTTCCAGCGCACCGCGGGGTGCACAAGGAGCCGACAGATGGGTATCGCCGACCACCATTCCCTCGCCCTGCATGTTCATGAGATCGCCTGCCAGGTCCAGTGGACCGCCGTCGGCGACCACGAACCGGTCCTGGGACTGGAAGCGGCCCTGCCCTACCTGATGGACCACGCCCCCGCGACGTTCGCCGAGCCGGCCCCTGCCGTCGTGTCGACAGACCGCCACGCCGCGTGAGTCCGAGCCCTGTCATCAATCCAAGGAGATCAACATGATGATTCGAGCCACCGTTCTCGCCCTGGCCACCGCTGTGGGCGCCATCACGATGCTGCCGGGCTGCGCCGTCACCCGCGGCCAATCCTCGGTCGGCGAATACGTCGACGATGCCGCCGTCACCACCGCGGTGAAGTCCAAGTTCGTCGAGGCCAAGACCGTCGACGCCAGCTCCATCCACGTCGAGACGCTGCAGGGCGAGGTGATGCTGTCGGGCTTCGCCAAGAGCGCCACCGAGAAGGCCGATGCCGAGCGCCTGGCCCGCGAGGTCAAGGGCGTGAAGCGCGTCAAGAACGAGATCGCCATCCGCAACTGATCGGGTGACCGATCGGGCCGCGGAGGCCCAGCCTGACGCGCTGACGCGCGACCGACACGCGCCCGGTGGCGGCCTGACCGACCGCCCCGGGCGCTGTGCGCGAACGGACGGTGTGCCTCCGCATCCCGTCCGTTCGCGCGCACCCGCTTGTGGTTCCGAGAAGTACACGAGTCCCGCCATGGAGTCCCAGCCCGCCAGCGCCGCCCTCACCTGCTTCCTCGTCGAGGACAACGCCGTCATCCGGGAGAACCTGGTGGCGACGCTCGAGGAGATGGTGGACTTGCGCGTGCTCGGTCACGCGGAGGACGAGCGCGGCGCGCTGGACTGGTTGTCGGAAACCCATCCCGGCTGCGACCTGCTGATCATCGACATCTTCCTGGCCCAGGGCACCGGGCTGAACGTGCTGCGCGCCGCCAGCGAGCGGATGCCGCAGGCGCGTCGCGTGGTGCTCAGCAACTACGCGACGCCGGACATGCGCCAGCGCTGCTTCGCGCTGGGCGCCGACAAGGTGTTCGACAAGTCAGCCGAGCTCGAGGACCTGCTCGCCTACTGCGGCGGCCTGGCCGATGCGGCCCATCGCGATGCGGCTACTCGATCAGCCCGTTCTTGAGGGCGTAATACGTCAGCTCGCTGTTGGTGTTCAGCGCGAGCTTCTCCAGCACGCGCGAGCGGTAGGTCGAGACCGTCTTCACGCTCAGCGACATGCCGTCGGCGATGTGGCCGACGGTTTCGCCGCGGGCCAGGCGCAGGAAGACCTGCAGTTCGCGCTCGGACAGGGACTCGTGCGGCGCCTGGTCGGCCGGCGCGCCCAGGCCCTCGGCCAGCAGCTCGGCCACCGCGGGCGTGATGTACTTGCGACCGCGGAACACGGTGCGGATCGCGGTGGCGATCTCCTCGGGGTCGCATTCCTTGTTCAGGTAGCCGCTGGCGCCCTGGCGCAGCAGCGTGGTCGCGTAGTGGGTCTCGGGGAAGCCGCTGAGGATCAGCACCGGCAGCTCGGGCTTGCGGGCCTTGATGGCGGCCAGGGTCTCGACGCCGCTCTGGTCGGGCAGCGAGAGGTCCATCAGCATCACGTCGACTTCGCCGGCGCGGGCCAGGTCCAGCGCCTCGCGGCCGGAGCTGGCTTCGCCGGTGACGCGCAGGTCGACCTGTTCGGAGAGGAATTGCCGCAGCCCGGCGCGGACAATCGCGTGGTCGTCGACGATGGCGATTCGGATCATGGTGAGGCGATGGTCAAGCGAGCGAAATCGCTCGGGGAGTGTAGAGGATGAGCCTGAAGGACACCGTCACGAACCTGGGTCGCAAGACCTGGGCGATGCCGCTGGGCGTGTTCGTGGCCCTGTTGATGATCCTGATCAGCGAGTTGGCCTACTTCGGCGCCGTGTCGCAGATGGACCGCCTGGACACGCTGGGCCGGGCCCGGATGGAACTGCTCCGGCTGATGGCCCGCGTGACCGACGCGGAGTCAGGGCAACGGGGATACCTGATCACCCGCCGGCCGGAATACCTGGACCCCTACCGCTTCGCCGCGGAAGACGCCTCGCAGGGGCTCAGCGCGCTGCAGCGGATGTACGCGCAGGTCCGCGCCGAGGATGCCGAGCGCCGCAGCAAGGAGATCGCCAGCGCCGTCGGCGCCAAGCTCAGCGAGCTGCAGGAGGTGCTCAAGCTCTACGAGAGCGGGCGCGAGCGGCCGGTCGGGAGCTCATGATGACCGACATCGGCCGCGACCAGATGGAGCAGATCCGCCGTCGCTCGGCCGAGCTGCTGGCCGACGAGAACCGCCGCATC
>NZ_VOSR01000335.1:0-7675 GCF_007997345.1 Mitsuaria sp. TWR114 | reverse complement strand
GTCTCGCTCGCGGCGATGCCGAGCGCGAGCGCCACGACCGGACGCGCCAGGCGACCTGGGCGCGCCGGACCACGCGGGACGAACGGGATCTTCACGGCCAGGGCCCTCGTCAGCCGGCGCTCACTGGCGCGGCATCTGGTCCAGCGTCCAGACGCCGTGCGGCGACTTGCCGACCTTGACCTGCTGCAGGATCTGCTTGGTCTGCAGGTCCATCACGGTGAGCTTGCGCGCCCAGCGCGAGGTGAACATCAGCGTGCGGCCGTCGGTCAGGATCTCCATGTCGTCCGGACCGCCGGGCGCCTTGAAGGTGTCGACCACCTTGAAATCCGCCAGCGCGATCTTGCTGATCGTGTTGGCCGCGCGGTTGCTCACCAGCACATGCTTGCGGTCGCCCAGCGCGCGGAACGAATGCGCGCCGTCGCCGGTCTCCAGCTTCTTGACCAGCCGCGGCTGCGCGCCGTCGACGTCGTAGACCTCGACGCTGCGCTCGCCGGTGAGCGCCACCAGCAGGTACTTGTCGTCGGGCGTCAGGTAGAGGTCGGCCGGCAGCTTGCCGACGGGGATCTTCCAGCGCGGCGCCATCGTGTTCAGGTCGATGGCCAGCAGCTCCGAGCTGTCCTGCAGGCTGGCGTAGACAACGCTGCTCTTCGTGTCGATGGACAGGTGGCTGGGCGTCTTGGGCGCGGAGAAGCGCTTGAACAGCGCCAGCGGCTGCGCCGCGTTCTGCGGCTGCCACTTGTAGATGTCGACGTGATCCAGGCGGTTGCCGGCCAGCACCAGCCACTTCATGTCGGGCGAGAAGCGCAGGTGATAGGGGTCGGGGATGCCGTGGACGGTGCGCTGCACCTCGGCCGTGACCGGGTCCAGGAAGGTCAGCGAGTCGCCCAGCGCGTTGGCCACGACCATGGTCTTGCGGTCGGGCGTCAGATAGAGGTGGTGTGGCTCCTTGCCGGTCGGGATGCGCTTGACCTGGCGGAAGTCCTTCGGATCGATCACGCTGACGTCGGCGTCCAGCGAGTTCAGCACGAAGATGGGACTGCCGGTGGTGGCCAGCGCCGACGGCGCCGCGATCGACGCGCTCAGCGCCACGGCCAGGGCGGCCAGCAGCGGCCGCGCGAGGGAAGACAGCATGGAGATCCTCAACAGGGAGATGCCCGGCGAGCCGGGCGGCACGCAGCCCTCAAGTGTAGGCGGGTTCTCCCTAGGTCCGACCCGGAACAGCGCCGCCAAGGCCCGCCTGATGCGGGTTTCGGGCGGGTTTCGGGCGGGTTTGGGACGGACCTGGGCGTCAGGCAGGCGGCGTCGAAGCGGCGCGTTCACGCGCGGACGCGGCGGGCGTCGGAGCGGGTGGAGCGCACCGCCGCCGTTGCATCCCGTTGCGGAAGACTTGCCGCCAGGGTTGCGGCAAGTCTGCGCATCGCGAACTTCTTGGGCCGGTTACTCGTCGTCGCCGCCGAGCAGGCCGCCCAGCAAGCCACCGGTGGCGAAGCCGCCCAGCATCGAGCCCTCCTCGCGTGCGCCGCCGCGCTGCGGGGCCGCGGCGAAGACGCGCGACGCCAGGCGCGAGAACGGCAGGCTCTGCAGCCAGACTTCGCCCGGGCCGGTCATCTTGGCCAGGAACAGGCCCTCGCCGCCGAACAGGGCGGTCTTGATCTTGCCCACGTACTGGATCTCGAAACTCACGCTCGGCGTGTAGGCGACGACGCAGCCGGTGTCCACCAGCAGCGTCTGGCCCGGTTGCAGCGTGCGACGAACCACGGTTCCGCCCGCATGCACGAACGCCAGCCCATCACCCTCGAGCTTCTGCATGATGAAACCTTCACCACCGAAGAAGCCAGTCGACAGCCGCTGCTGCAGCGCGATGCCCAGAGACACGCCGCGGGCCGCGCACAGGAACGCGTCCTTCTGGCAGATCAGCGTGCCGCCGAGCTTGCCCAGCTCCATCGGCAGGATCTTGCCGGGGTACGGCGCCGCGAAGGCGACGCGCTGCTTGCCATGAGCCTGGTTCGTGTAGACCGTGGTGAACAGCGATTCACCGGTCACCAGCCGCTTGCCGGCACCGAGCAACTTTCCGAAGAACCCGCCCTGGTTGGCGGAACCATCGCCGAACACCGTGTCCATGCCGATGCCGGCATCCATGAACATCATGCTGCCGGCCTCGCCGATGGCAGCTTCGCCGGGGTCGAGTTCGACCTCCACGAACTGCATCTCGGCACCCTTGATTTCGTAGTCGACAACGTCCATCGCCATGGTGTTCACCCTCTGTCACATCACAAAGAAACGGGCGCGATATTAACGTTTCGCGGCCTTTCTATACTGCGGTCATGACGCCCATGTCCCCTGACGAAAGCGCACCCCTCACTCCCCTGAAACCCGGCGACAGCTACGTGCAATCCTTCGCGCGCGGCCTGTCGGTGATCCGGACCTTCGACAGCCACCACGCCCGACAGACGCTGACCGAGGTGGCCAAGCGCTGCGGCCTGACGCGCGCCGGCGCGCGCCGCATCCTGCTGACGCTCCAGACGCTGGGCTACGTCCGTTCCGAGGGGCGGATGTTCGAGTTGACGCCGAAGATCCTGGACCTCGGCTTCGCCTACCTGTCCTCGCAGCCGCTGTGGCGCTTCGCCGAGCCGATCGCGATGCAGCTGGCCAACGACGTGCGGGAATCGGTCTCCATCGCGGTACTCGACGGCGACGACGCGGTCTTCGTGCTGCGCGTGCCGATGCGCAAGGTGCTGTCGGATCCGATGGGCGTGGGCAGCCGGCTGCCGGCCTGGGCCACGGCGACCGGCCGCGTGCTGCTGGCGGCACTTCCCGTCGAGGAACGCGAAGCCCGGCTGGCGCAGGTGCAACTGGCGCGTCGCGCGGTCAACACCGTGCGCACGCCGGAGGAGCTGCGCGCCGCGGTCGAGCAGGCCCGGCGCCAGCATTGGTGCCTGGTGGACCAGGAACTCGAGGACGGCGTGCTGACCGTGGCCGCGCCGATCGCCGGCCGCGATGGCAAGGTCGTCGCGGCGATCAACATCAGCACCCATGCGTCGCGGACGCGCCGCAGGTGCTGCTCGAGCAGGGACTGCCCAAGCTGCAGGCGGCGGCGCAGAGCCTGTCGCAGCTGCTGGTGTTGATGAAGAAGGACTGATCGCGCCGCGGAGCCCAGTCCGCGGGACTGGGCTCGGTCCCTTCTCACCCCATGTGCAGGCCGCCGTTGCAGCTGAAGTCCGCCCCGGTGGTGAACCCGGACGACTCGCCCGCCAGCCAGCCGACGATGGAGGCGATCTCCTCCGGCTCGCCCAGGCGCTTGACCGGGATGCCGGCGACGATCTTCTCCAGCACGTCCGGGCGCACCGCCTTGACCATGTCCGTGCCGATGTAGCCCGGGCTGACCGTGTTCACCGTGACGCCCTTGGCGGCGAGTTCCTGCGCCAGCGCCATCGTGAAGCCATGCATGCCGGCCTTGGCCGCCGAGTAGTTGGTCTGGCCCGCCTGCCCCTTCTCGCCGTTGACCGACGAGATGTTGATGATGCGGCCCCATCCCTTGTCCACCATGCCGGGCACCACCTGCTTGGTGACGTTGAACATGCTGTTCAGGTTGGTGTCGATGACGGTGTCCCACTCGTCGCGGGTCATCTTCAGGAACATGCGGTCCTTGGTCACGCCCGCGTTGTTGACCAGCACATCGATCTTGCCGTGCTCGGCGATCGCGCGGTCGAAGGCCGCGACGGTCGAGTCCCAGTCGGCGACGTTGCCGACCGACGCATGGAAGGTGTAGCCCAGCGCGGACTGCTCGCCCAACCACTTGGCATGGTCGCGGCTGGGGCCGCAACCGGCGATGACCTTGAAGCCATCCTTGTGGAGGCGCTGGCAAATGGCGGTGCCGATGCCGCCCATCCCGCCGGTGACGTATGCAACTTTCTGACTCATCTTGCTTGCCTCCTGAGGGGCCCGCCGGGCCGCCGCGTCCGCGGCCGGGGTGCCTGGAATGTCGGAACGGATACGACGCGCGAAAGGAAATCCGCGCTCAGCGCTCGACGCACAGGGCCACGCCCATGCCGCCGCCGATGCACAGGCTGGCGATGCCCTTCCTGGCATCGCGCTTGATCATCTCGTGCAGCAGCGTCACCAGGATCCGGGCGCCGGACGCGCCGATCGGATGACCCAGCGCGATCGCGCCGCCGTTGACGTTGACCTTGCTCAGGTCCCAGCCCATCTCCTGATGGACGGCGCAGGCCTGCGCGGCGAAGGCCTCGTTGATCTCGAGCAGGTCCAGGTCCTTGGCCTGCCAGCCGGCGCGCTCCAGCGCCTTGCGCGACGCCGGCACCGGGCCCATGCCCATGGTCTTGGGATCCACGCCGGCGCTCGCGTAGGACGCGATCCGCGCCAGCGGCGTCAGTCCCAGCGCCTTCGCCTTCGCATCGGTCATCAGCACCAGGCCGGCCGCGCCGTCGTTCAGGCCCGACGCGTTGCCGGCGGTCACCGAGCCCGCCTTGTCGAAGGCCGGCTTCAGGCCGGCGAGCGCCTCGGCGGTCGACTTGCGGTTGATGAACTCGTCCGCCGCGAAGACGACCGGATCGCCCTTCTTCTGCGGAATCGTCACCGGCACGATCTCGGCGGTGAAGCGGCCGGCGTCCTGCGCCGCCGCGGCCTTCTGCTGGCTGGCCAGCGCCAGCTCGTCCTGCTGCGCGCGGCTGACGTGGTACTCCTTGGCCACGTTCTCGGCGGTGATGCCCATGTGGTACTGGTTGTACACATCCCACAGGCCGTCGACGATCATCGTGTCCACGAGCTTCCAGTCGCCCATGCGCTGGCCGTCGCGCGAGCCCGGCAGCACGTGCGGCGCCAGGCTCATGCTCTCCTGGCCGCCGGCGATGACGATTTCGGAGTCGCCGTCGCGGATCGCCTGCGCCGCCAGCATCACGGCCTTCAGGCCGGAGCCGCAGACCTTGTTGATCGTCAGCGCGGGCACGGTGACCGGCAGGCCTGCCTTGATCACCGCCTGGCGCGCGGGGTTCTGGCCCACGCCCGCGGTCAGCACCTGGCCGAGGATGACCTCGTTGATCTGCTCGCCCTGCAGGCCGCTGCGGCGCAGCAGTTCCTGGATCACGATCGCGCCCAGCTCGCTGGCCGGCATCTTCGACAGCGTCCCTCCGAACTTGCCGATCGGCGTACGTGCCGCGGCGACGATGACGATGTCTTGCGGTGAACTCATGACTCGCTCCTCTTTCGAAACTGCTGAACTGCGGATGTCAGCGGGATGAAGGTGATGACTCCTGGACGCGGCGCGGGCGGCCTCACGCGCGCTGCTTCACATAACGGCCCGGCGCCGGCTCGATCGCCGCATGGCCGCGGCCGCCCGGCGCGCGCGGTGCCGCCTTCAGCGGGCCCGCGTGGCCGGCCAGCCACTGCGACCAGTCGGGCCACCAGCTGCCGGGATGCTCGGTGGCGTTCTGCAGCCATTGCTGAGGGTCGGCCGGCAGCGCCGTGCCCTTGCCGATCCAGTGGCTGCGCTTCTTCTTCTCCGGCGGATTGATGACGCCGGCGATGTGCCCGGACGCGCCGAGCACGAAACGCCGCTTGCCCTTGAAGACCTGCGTGCTGCGGTAGGCGGCATCCCAGGGGACGATGTGGTCCTCGCGCGAGCCGTAGATGTAGACCGGCGCCTGGATCCGACCGAGGTCGATCGCCTCGCCGCAGACGGTCAGGCGGCCGGGGATGCGCAGCTCGTTCTGCAGGTAGGTGTGGCGCAGGTACCAGCAGTACATCGGGCCCGGCAGGTTGGTCGCATCGCCGTTCCAGTACAGCAGGTCGAAGGCCGGCGGCGCGTCGCCCTTGAGGTAGTTGCCGACGACGTAGTTCCACACCAGGTCGTTCGGGCGCAGGAAGCTGAAGGTCGTCGCAAGCTCCTGGCCCTTGAGCAGGCCGGGGCCGCTCACCGCCTGGTCGCCCAGTGTCATCTCCCGCAGCTTCACCGCCTGCTCGTCGATGAACAGGTCCAGCACGCCGTTGCTGCTGAAGTCGATCAGCGTGGTCAGCAGCGTGACGCTCTCGGCGGGCTGCTGGCCTCTGGCGGCCAGCACCGCCAGCGCGGTCGCCAGGATGGTGCCGCCGACGCAGAAACCCAGCGTGTTGATCGTCTCGGTCCCTGCGATCTCACGCACCACCTCGATGGCCTTGATCGCGGCCTGGCCGATGTAGTCGTCCCAGGTCCAGTGCACGCAGTCCGCATCCGGGTTGCGCCAGCTCACCACGAAGGTGCGGTGGCCCTGCGCGACCGCGTGGCGGATCAGCGAGTTCTCCGGCTGCAGGTCGAGGATGTAGTACTTGTTGATGCAGGGCGGCACCATCAGCAGCGGCCGGGCATGCACCTTCGTGGTGAGCGGCTTGTACTCGAGCAGCTGGAAGAAGTCGTTCTCGAAGACCACGCTGCCTTCGGTCGTCGCGACGTTGCGGCCAACCTCGAAGGCCGATTCGTCGGTCTGCGACACATGGCCGCGCCGCACATCGGCCATCAGCAGCTGTAGGCCGCGGGCGAGGCTCTCGCCCTGCGTGTTCAGCGCGCGCTGCTGGGCCTCGGGATTGAGGGCGAGGAAGTTGCTCGGCGAGGCCGCGTCGATGAACTGCTGCACGGCGAAGCGCACGCGGGCGCGGGTCTTGTCGTCGCCCTGCACCTGATCGGCCATGCGCTGCAGCGTCTTCGCATTGAGCAGGTAGAGCTGCGCGGTGAAGTGGGCCAGGCGGTTGTTGTTCCAGGAGGCATCGGCGAAGCGGCGGTCCTTCAGCGCGGCGCCGGAGGCCGGTGCGCCATCGCTCGCGTGGGACTCGGCAAGCGCCGCGTTCCAGAGCTCGCCGGCTTGGCGGAGATAGTCCGATTGCAGCTGCGACCAGGCGTCTGGCGCGACCTGCATGGCCTGCAGCTGCTTGAAGGCGTCGCCGAATCCATGTGACAGGCCGGCCGCGGCCTGCTGTGCCTGCTGGGCCCACTGCTCGAAACCGGGGAACGATGCGCCGGGGAATCCGGCCGCGGCGTTGTTCGCGCTCATGTGTCTCCTCATGCCGACTTGAGCAAGAAGCTTGCCACAGCCGATCACGAGGATCACCGAGGTCGCTTCGCATATGCTCAGGCGCTTTGTAGCCCGTTCAGCTTACCCCCGCGTGACGATGATGTCGCCGATGACCCGAGGAATTTGCTGATGTATCTGGTGGCCATCGCCTGGATGTATGTGGTGCTGATGATGGCCGTGGCCGAGGCCTTCAGCCCGCAAGGCACGGTGCTCGGCGCGCTGGTCACGCTGGTGTTCTACGGCCTGATGCCGCTCTCGATCGTGATGTACCTGATGGGCACGCCACGGCGGCGCGCCGCGCGCCGGCGGGCCGAGGCCGACGACGCGGCGCAAGCGGCTCAAGCGACGAAAGCGAATCAAGCCGACGAAGCCGCCACGGCGGCCCGCGCGCCGGTCTCACCGCAGCCGGATGACGGCGGCCATGCGGCCGCTGCGCAGCCCATCGACACGTTCGTGGCGGAACGAAAAGAATCGTGACGGCTCGCTCAAGGTGCACCAGCCGCCACCGCTGATCGCGTCCAGGCCCAGCGCCGCCAGCCTGCGCCGCGCCAGTCCGTAGAGATCGACCCGCCAGCGCGGCTCGCCCTGCGCATTGGGCTCGAAGCGGAACAGCGGCT
>NZ_VOSR01000334.1:0-1965 GCF_007997345.1 Mitsuaria sp. TWR114 | reverse complement strand
ATCGCGTCGAGCACCGGCGCGAGTTCGGTCTCGGGCAGGTTGAAGCTGATGGCGATTGGATCGATCTGGACGATGTTGACCAGCGGCGAGCCGGTCGCGCTGGCCTGCACCAGGCTGCCGGGCCAGGCGTTGACGGCGCCGGCGCGGCCGCCGAAGGGCGCGCGGATCTCGTTGTAGCTCAGCGCCACGGTGGCGGACTGGACGGCGGCCGCATCGCCATCGACCAGGCTGCGGCCGGCCTCGAGGTTGGCCAGCGCCGTGTCGACCGCGCTTTGCGCGACGAACTTCTGCGCGAGCAGGTCCTTGGCGCGCTCGTACTGGCGCTGCAGGTCGGCGAGGCTGGCCTTGTCGCGGGCGAGCTGGGCGCGGGCCTTGTCGAGGTTGGCCCGGTCCGCGCGCTCATCGAAGCGGAACAGCGGCTGGCCCTTGGCGACGGTCTGCCCGTCGCGCACCAGGACGTCGCGGACGGTGGAGGTGGTCTGGGCGCGGATGTCGACCTGGTTGATCGGCGTGACGGTGCCGCTGGCCTCGACGGTGACCGGCACGTCGCGGCGCTGCGCCGTGACGACGCCGACCAGCTGCGTGCCGCCCGCGCCGGAGGCCCCGCGCGCTGGCGCGGGGGCGCCGTCGGCGGTGACGGCCCCGGACCGGCCTTCTGCCGATCGGGCCTTCCACCACCAGCCGCCGCCGGCGACCAGCAACAGGACGATCAGGGACAGGGCGAGGGTCTGGCGGCGCATGAACACGTTCTCCAACGACGGTCTTCTTCGAGGGGCGCGGAAGCTTAGGCCGCGGTCCTGCGATGAATGTTTCGTTCAGGTTAATCCTGCGTAGGACAGAGGAAAACCTGTGCGATTTGGAGCGTGTTCGGGCGGGGCGGGGGCCGGCGCCCGCGGGCGTCAGAGGCCCTTGAGCGCCTTCGCCAAGGCGGCGCCCACCTGGGCGTTGTGCTTGACCAGCGCGATGTTGGTCACCAGGCTCGCGCCGCCGCTGAGGTCCTTGATGCGGGCGAGCAGGTAGGGCGTGACCGCCTTGCCGCTGATGCCCTGGGCGCCGGCCTCGGCCAGCGCCTGCGCGATGAAGCCGTCGATCAGCGCTTTGGGCATCGCGTGCGCTTCCGGCACCGGGTTGCTGATGACCGCGCCGCCGCCCAGGCCCAGCGCCCATTTCGCGCGCAGGAACTTCGCCTGCTCCGCCGGCGCGTCGATGCGGAAGTCGGCCTTCAGTCCGCTGTCGCGTGTGTAGAACGCGGCGAAGTTCTCCTGACCCACCGACAGCACCGGCACGCCGTGCGTCTCCAGGTATTCCAGCGTCAGCGCCAGGTCCAGGATGCTCTTGGCGCCGGCGCACACCACGGCCACCGGCGTGCGCGCCAGTTCCTGCAGGTCGGCCGAGATGTCGAAGCTGGTCTCCGCGCCGCGATGCACGCCGCCGATGCCGCCGGTGACGAAGACCTCGATGCCGGCCAGCCGGGCGCAAATCATCGTCGCGGCGACCGTCGTCGCGCCGATGCGGCCGGTGGCCAGCGCGTAGGGCAGGTCGCGGCGGCTGAGCTTCATCGCGTCGGGCGACTGGCCCAGCAGCTCGAGCTGCGCGTCGTTCAGGCCGACGCGGATCTTGCCGTCCAGCACCGCGATCGTCGCGGGCACCGCGCCGTGCTCGCGCACGATGGCCTCGACCTCGCGGGCCGTCTGCACGTTCTGCGGATACGGCATGCCGTGGGAAATGATGGTGGACTCCAGGGCCACCAGCGGGCGGCCCTCGGCGCGCGCGGCGGCCACCTCGGGCGAGTAATCGATCAGGGTGGCGTCGAAGCGGTCTTGCGTGTTCATGCGGTCTCTCTCGAAGGCGGGAATTGGGGTTCAGACAAGCAGCGCCGGGCTCAGCGCCTCGCTGACCGTCGCGTCGCTCTGCAGCGTCAGCGCGGCCAGTCGCAGGCCCAGCGCGCAGGCGCCGCGCAGGTCG
>NZ_VOSR01000333.1:0-2479 GCF_007997345.1 Mitsuaria sp. TWR114 | reverse complement strand
CACGATCGCCCGCGCGCCGCGTGCGCACAGGGCCTGCGCGGCCCTCGTCAGCCGCTGCGCCGCCGAGTCCATGGCTCCGGCCTTCACGTCGGCGATGCCGGGCATCACCAGCTCCAGCATCTCGCCCGCCGTGGGCAGCAACCAGTGGACGCGGCGTCCGTCCGGCGAAGCCCGGTTCAGGTAGAGCCCGGACGCGAGCGTCGCATCGGTCGCCAGCAGGCCGACCTTGCCGCCATCGGGCACACGCTCCAGCGCCTCGGCGATCGCCGCGTCGACGAGGTGCAGCATCGGCAGCGCCAGCGCCCGTTCGAGCTCATCGAACCAGAGGTGCGCCGTGTTGCAAGGCACCACCACCACGCCCGCGCCGGCAGCCACCAGCCGGCGCCCGCTGTCGACCATGGCCGCGAGCGGCGACTCGCCCTCGCCGCGGAACGCGGCCGTCCGGTCCGGCACCTGCGGGATGCTGCTGACGACGACCGGCACGTGCTCCTGGTCGGTCGCCGCGGGCGTGGCCTCGAGCATCTTGCGCATGAAGTCCACCGTCGCCAGCGGGCCCATGCCGCCCAGGATGCCGACGATGCCCGCCTGGGGCCGGATCGCCTCGACGGCCATCGGCGCGGCGGGCAAGGCTCCGCCCGCGCCGCGCGCCAGGCGCGGTGTGTCGTGCGTCATCGCGGTCTTACAGCGCCGGCTTGTCGGACAGCGTCTTGAGGTTGTCCTGCAGCTCGCGGCTCATCGGCGCATTGAGATTGATCCCCTTGGGCGGGATCGGCGACTGGAACCACTTCTTGTAGAGCGTCTCGAACTCGCCGCTCTTCATCAGCTGCGTCAGCGTCGCATCCACCAGCTGCTTGAAGGCCGGATCGTCCTTGCGCAGCATGATCGCGTAGGGCTCGACCTGGACCGCGTCGCCGACCACGGCCAGCTCCGCGGGATTGATCGCGCTGGCGCGCAGGCCGTAGAGCAGGATGTCGTCCATCGCGAACGCGTCGGCGCGGTCCGACTGCACCAGCAGCGCCGATTCCGCATGGTCCTTCGCGCTGATCAGCTCGAAGCCCAGTTGCTTCTCCGCGTTGAGCTTGCGCATCACCTGGAAGTTGGTGGTGCCCGTGGTCGACACCACCTTGCGCCCCTTCAGGTCGGCGAAGGACTTGATCGGCGAACTGCTCTTCACCAGCAGCCGCGTGCCCGTGTAGAAGTAGTTGATGGCGAAGCTCACCTGCTTGGCGCGCTCGCTGTTGTTGGTGGTGGAGCCGCATTCGATGTCCACCGTGCCGTTGGCCAGCAGCGGGATGCGGTTCTGAGAGGTGACCGACTGGGTCGCCACCTTCAGGTCGGCGCGGCCGGTGGCCTTGCGGACCTGCTCGACGATCCGGCCGCAGATCTCCCAGCCGAAGCCGGTCGGCTGCGCGTCCGCGCCCAGGTAGGAGAACGGGATCGAGGAATCCCGGTAGGCGACCGTGATGACGCCGGAGGCCTTGACCTTGTCGAGCGTGCCGCCCGTCTGGGCCCACGCGCCCATCGGCACGACGAGCGACAGGGCGACGACTGCACTGGAAACGAACACCTTCATGGGAATTCCTTTCTCGGGGACGCGGGGGTTGCAATGCCGTGAACGATATTGAACCTCAGCGCCCAACGGGCATCGCGGTTGCGCGTCATCCTATAAGCTGGCCTTATGTTCCCCACGGAGACGGCGTCATGCGCCTGAAGCACATCGAGGTCTTCCACGCCGTCATGCTGACGGGATCGGTCAGCGCGGCCTCGAAGCTGCTTCATGTGACGCAGCCGGCGGTGACGCAGTCGCTGCAGCTGGCCGAGCTCCAGCTGGGCTACGCGCTGTTCACGCGCCAGCGGCGGCGCCTCGTGCCCACGCGCGAAGCGCAGGCGCTCTACCCGGAGGTGCAGGCGCTGATGTCGCAGCTGGAGTCGGTGCGGCGCATGGCCAGCGCGCTGGGCAGCGGCGAGGGCCAGGGCTTCCGCATCCTGATCGTCCCTTCGCTGGCGGTGAAGGCCCTGCCCGAGGCGCTCAAGCGCTTCCGCCGCCGCTACCGCGACCTGCCCATCAGCGTGCGGACGATGCATTCGAACGACATCGCCCGCGCCATGGCGCTGCAGGAGGGCGATGTCGGCATCGTCTATGGGCGGCTACCCCACCCCGCCCTCTCCGATGAACTGGTGGCGACCGGCCGGCTGGTGTGCGCCTCGCCGCGCAGCCGCACCGGCGCCGACCGCCGCACCACCGTCGCGCTGCAGGACCTGCTGCGCGAGCCCTTCATCCGCATCGACGAGCGCGACCCGCTGGGCGCCGTGCTGGCCGACCAATGGGCGCGGCTGGAGCTGTCGCCGCGGGCCGGCATCACCGTGCAGACCCACCACATCGCGATGATCATGGCCGAACAGGGATTCGGGCCGGCCATCATCGATTCGTTCACCGCGCAGGCCAGCGCGGGCGACCTGCACATCCGGACGCTGCTGC
>NZ_VOSR01000332.1:0-4296 GCF_007997345.1 Mitsuaria sp. TWR114 | reverse complement strand
ACCGACATCGGCGGCGCCTACCGCTTCGATCCGAAGGCGCGGCGCTGGTGGCCACTGCTGGACCACCTCGACAAGGCCGACGCCGACCTGATGGGCGTGCTGAGCGTCGCGGTCGATCCCAACGATGCCGAGCGCGTCTACCTCGCCTGCGGGCTCTACCTGGGCAAGGACGTGCGCGATGGCGCGCTGCTCGCGTCGAGCGACCGCGGCCGCACCTGGACCCAGCACGAACTGAAACTGAAGATCGGCGGCAACTCGCCCGGCCGCGGCAGCGGCGAGCGGCTGCAGGTCGACCCTTGGGTCGGCGAGGTGCTCTACCTCGGCAGCTCGCAGGACGGCCTGCTCAAGAGCACCGACCGCGGCCGCAGCTTCCAGCCGCTGGCCTTCCCGGCGAAGCATGTCTCGCTGGTGCTGATCGACCCGGCAAGCGGCGCGGCGGGCAAGGCGGCCTCGCGGCTCTACGTCGGCAGCCACGATCAACCGGGCTTGTATGTCTCCGACGATGGCGGCCGCAGCTTCGCCCGCGAGCCCGGCACGCCCGCGATGGCGCCGCAGCGCGCGGCCATCGGGCCCGATGGCGTGCTCTACGTGAGCTTTGCCGGCAGCGACGCGCCGCAGCCCGTCAATCCGAGCTACGCGTCGCGCGGCGCCGTGTGGAAGCGCGAACTGCGCGGCGGCAAGGCCGTCTGGACCGAGATCACGCCCGTCAAGCCCGGCGAAGGGCTGAAGGGCTTCGGCTACTCGGGGCTGGACGTCGACCGCCAGCGGCCCGGTCGCCTGATCGTGTCGACGATCGAGCGTTGGGTCGATGGCGACGACCTCTTCCTCAGCGAGGACGGCGGCAAGAGCTGGACCGCGATCGGCGCCCGCTCCAAGCACGACATCGAGTCCCGCCCCTGGCTCGCCAACTACAAGCGCGCGACGCGCCGCCCCGATCCGATGGGCCACTGGATCGCCGACGTGAAGCTCGATCCGCAGGACGGCGGCCGCGCGGTCTACGGCACCGGCTACGGCGTGTGGATGACCGACTCGCTGGCCGCGGCGACGCGTTCTCCGGCCGGCACGGTGGCGTGGCGCTTCGAGGTCGAGAACCTCGAGGAGACCGCGACGCTGGAGATCAAGAGCCCGTCCGGCGGCGCGACGCTGCTGGCGGCGATGGGCGACGTGTCCGGCGCGGCCTGGGACGACCTGGCGAAGAATCCCTCGACCGGCCTGTTCGCGCCGAGCAACGAGACCAACCGCTCCGTCGACGCCGCCGAGCTGGAGCCGCGCGTGCTGGCGCGCACCTCCGACCACGCGCCGACCGGCGGCTACGTCTCCGTCGATGGCGGCGTGAGCTGGCGCGCCTTCGGCCCCTCGCCGCGCGACGCGAAGAACGCGCAAGGCCATCGCGCGCCGACCGGTCTGGTGGCCGTCAGCGCCAAGGGCGGTTTCCTGGTGTGGGCGCCGGAGCGCCAGCCGGCGATGTGGTCCAAGGACAAGGGCCGCAGCTGGTCGCTCTGCGAGGGCTGGCCCTCGGAGCGCAGCCCGCTGCTCGCGCCGGTCGCGGACCGCGCGGTGGAAGGCGTCTTCTACCTGCTCGACCGCGCGCAGGGACGCGTGCTGATGAGCGTCGATGGCGGCCAGCGTTTCCAGCCCGCCGTCAACGGCCTGCCTCAACTCGGCGACTGGCAGTACGCGCAGATGCTGTGCGCGCCGGGCCGTGGGCGCGACCTGTGGTTCGCGCTGCCCAACGGCCTCTTCCACCTGCCCGCGGCCGACCAGCCCTTGCAGCCGGTCAAGCCGGTCGCCGAGGCCTGGATGATGGCGCTGGGCAAGGCGGCTGCGGGCGCCCCCTACCACGCGATCTATGTGTGGGGCCGCGTGTCGGTCGGCGGCGCCTCGCCGGTCGAGGGGCTGTTCCGCAGCGACGACGAAGGCCGGAGCTTCATCCGCATCGGTGACGACCTGCACCGCTACGGCCGCCTGCTGTCGATGGCCGCCGATCCGCTGGAGCACGGCACCGTCTTCCTCGCGCCGCATGGACGCGGCATCGTCGTCGGCAAGCCGAGGACGGGCTCATGAACATGCACGGCCCGAGCGCCGCCCATCGGATCGCGCCGGCCACGGGCCCGCTCGCCCGGCTGCTGGTGATCGCGGCGACGACCCTCGCCGCGATCGCGGCGCCTTTGGGTGGTGTGCTGGGTGGCGCGGCAGGCGGCGTCGCGGGCGTGATGCTTCTGGGCGCGCTCGCTCCCGCCGAGGCGATGGCCTCGGAGCTTCGCCTGTTCGAACGCGCGCCCGCGCCGGACACGCCGGAAGGCTGGGAGCGCCAGGCGCTGCCCATCGGCAACGGTCGCCTCGGCGCGATGTTGTTCGGCGGGCTGGCGCGCGACCGGATCCAGTTCAACGAGAACACCTTGTGGGTCGGCGACGGCCGCACCATGGGCGCCTACCAGCCCTTCGGCGACCTGGTGCTGACGCTGCCGGGTCACGACGCCGAGCCCGCGGCGGCCAGCGGCTACCGACGTGAGCTCGACATCGGCGACGCGCTGCACCGCGTCAGCTACACCCACGGCGGCACGCGCTTCACGCGCGAGGTGATCGCCAGTCATCCGGCGCAGGCCATCGTGCTGCGCCTGAGCGCCGATCGCGGCGGTCAGTACAGCGGCAGCCTCGCCTTGACCGATCGCCACGGCGCGCGCGTGCCGGTCGCGGACCAGGTCGTCCTCGTCCGACCGCGCCAGCAGGCCACCGGCGCGCTCCCCAACGGCATGCGCTACGCGGCGCAGGCGCGCGTCATCGCCGAGGGCGGCCTGCTGCGCGTCGAGGGCGGCCGGCTGGTCTTCCAGGGCTGCGATGCCCTGACCATCGTGCTCGGCGCCGGCACCAGCTACCTGCCCGACGCGACCAAGGCCTTCGACAGCGGCATCGATCCGCTGCCGCGCGTCGCCGCGCAGGTGACGGCCGCGTCCGCGCAGCCCTGGACGACGCTGCGCGCGCGCCATGTCGCCGACCACCAGCGTTCTTCGCGCGGGTCGCGCTCGACCTCGGCCGCAGCGACGACGAGCGCCGCGCGCTGCCGACCGGCGAGCGCCTGCTACGCTCACACCGCCGAAGGCGCGACCCGGAGCTGGAGGCGCTGCACGCGCAGTACGGTCGCTACCTGCTGATCGCCAGCTCGCGGGACTCGCTGCCGGCCAACCTGCAGGGCCTGTGGAACGACAGCCTCACGCCGCCGTGGAGCTCGGACTACCACACCAACATCAATGTCCAGATGAACTACTGGCCGTCGGAGAGGCAACCTGGCGGAGATGGCGCGGCCCTTCCTCGCCTTCGTCCAGAGCCAGATCCCGATGTACCGGCGCGCGGTGGCCGAGGCCGCCGCGCTCGCGCATGCCCGTGACGCGGCGAGCGTCAGCGGTGCGGCAAGCGCCGCCGCTTCCAGTGAGCCGATTCCCATCGGCGCCTTCGCCGGCGAGGCCCGGCCGCCCGAGGAACGCTTCCTGACCGCGCAAGGCCGCCCGGTGCGCGGCTGGACCGTGCGCACCGAGTCCAACCCGTTCGGCGGCATGGGCTACCTCTGGAACAAGACCGGCAACGCCTGGTACCTGCAGCACTTCTGGGAGCATTACGCCTTCGGCGGCGACCAGCGCCAGCTGCGCGAGGTCACGCTGCCGCTGATGAAGGAAGTCGTCGCGTTCTGGGAAGACCAGCTCAAGCCGCTGCCCGACGGCCGGCTGGTCGCGCCGATGGGCTGGTCGCCGGAGCACGGCCCGGTCGAGGACGGCGTCAGCTACGACCAGCAGATCCTCTGGGACCTGTTCAACAACGCCGTGGCCGCCGCCGATGCGCTCGGCAACGAGCGCGCCTGGCGCGATCACGTCGCCGCGCTGCGCGACCGCCTCGCCGGGCCGAAGGTCGGCAGCTGGGGCCAGTTGCTCGAGTGGCTGGACGAGAAGCGCGATCCCGTGCTCGACACGCCGGGGGACACCCACCGCCATGTGTCGCACCTGTTCGCGCTGTTCCCGGGACGGCAGATCTCGCCGGCGCGCACGCCCACGCTGGCCGCCGCGGCGCGTCGCACGCTGCAGGCGCGCGGCGACGCGGGCACCGGCTGGTCGATGGCCTGGAAGATGGCCTTCTGGGCGCGACTGGGCGATGGCGACCACGCCTACCGCATGCTGCGCGGCCTGCTGGCCACGCCGGGCGCGCGCGCCGCGCAGCAGGCCGGTCCCGGCACCGAATCCAACAACGCCGGCGGCACCTATCCCAACCTGCTCGACGCGCATCCGCCGTTCCAGATCGACGGCAACT
>NZ_VOSR01000331.1:0-1388 GCF_007997345.1 Mitsuaria sp. TWR114 | reverse complement strand
GCCAGCTTCTCGCGCGCCTTGGCCTCGCCGTCGGCCTCGATGCCACGCGCCTGCGCGTTGCCCTCGGCCATGCGGACCCGCGCGACGCGCTCCGCCTCCGCTTCCAGCTGGCGCTGCTCGACCTGGCGCTGCTTGAAGGGCAGCACATGCTTCATCGCCTCCTCCTGGCCCTTGGCGGCGATGACCTGCTCGCGCGCCGAGGCCTCGGCGGCCGTCTCGCGGCGCACCTTCTCGGCCGCAGCCTCGAGCTCGGTCTGCTTGACCTGCTTCTCCTTGAGCTCCAGCGTGTAGCGCATCTTCTCGCTCGCCAGGCCCTCGGCCAGCAGGTTCTCCAGCCCTTCGCGGTACTCGTGGGGCAGGTCGACGTTGCCGATCTCCAGGCCGCGCAGCACGATGCCGTCCAGCGCCAGCTTGCGGCGCAGCTCGCCTTCGAGCGCCGCCTGGATGGGGCCGCGCTGCGTCGAGAAGATCTCGCGCACGGTGTGCGTGGCGATCTGGCGATAGACGATGCCCTGCAGTGCCGGGGCGATCACGTCGCCCTCGATGTCGTCGGGCAGCGAGGCGGCCAGCTGCGGCAGGCGGCTCGGGTCGACGGTCCAGCGCACCGTCAGGTCCAGGCCCAGCGACAGGCCTTCGAGCGACTGCAGCGGCGCCTCGCCATCGGCGCGGGCGAAGCGGGTCGGGTGGTAGCTGCGGTCGCGCACCGGCAGGTCGCGGACCTCATGCAGGCCGGGCAGCTTCAGCACCGAGCCCGAGCGCGCCTCGGTGATGCCGCCCGTCAGCGTGTTGGTGCGCAGCGTGACGGCGCCCCGCGGCACCTCGTGCACCGGCGGGTGCATCACCAGCAAGGCCACCGCGCCGGACACGGCCGTCAGGCCAGCCAGCCAGGGCAGCGCGCGCACCAGGCCCGCGCCGGCGCGCCGGCCGAAGCCGTCGGCGCCGGCGGTCGTGCGCTCGAGGCCGGCGCCTTCGTCGCCGAGGTCGGTGCCAAGGCCGGCATCGGCGCGGCGGGAGAAGCCGGACAGTCGAGCCTTCAGCCGGGCAGCGGCGTTGCGGATCGATTGCAGGCGGTCGTTCATGAGGTCCTCCGGGGTGCCCGCTCACGGGCTGTTGGGATGTCGCTCATGGTCCGGAGACAGCGCGGAAGCCTCAATGCGGGCGGGTGGCGCCTCCCTTCACGGTCCGGAAGAAACCTTCACGGGGCGGCGGCGCGCGGGGGGCCGGGGCTGTCCATAATCCGGCGCCATGGTCATCCCAAGGAACAAGGTCGCCGTCATCGAGGACGACCGCCCCACCAGCGAGCAACTGGCCGGCTGGATCCGCGCCGCGCGGCCCGAGTTGCAGGTCGATCAATGGTTCGACCGCGACGCCGCCGAGGCCGCGCTGGC
>NZ_VOSR01000330.1:0-1325 GCF_007997345.1 Mitsuaria sp. TWR114 | reverse complement strand
TCGGTCTCCGGATAACGGGTCAGGCGGCTGCCGTTCCAGCTGACCAGGCCATTGAAGGTGCCGATCCAGAGCGTGCCGTCGCGGCCCGCCAGAAGCCGCCGCGCGCGACCGGTGCCAGCCTGGATGACGCGCAGCAGCTGGCGGTCGCGGGTGTACTGGTGCAGGCCGCCGTCGCTGCCCAGCCAGACGCTGCCGTCCTTCATCTGGACCAGGCTGGAGATGCGTCCACCCGACAAGCCGCCGCGCTGGCCGGGCGCGGGTCGCAGCGTCGCGATCGAGCGCAGCTGCTCGTCGAGCACCGTCACGCCGCTTTCGTTGCTGCCCAGCCAGATCTCGCCGCTGTCGAGCTGCACCATCGCGCGCGTGCTCGGGTCGACCAGCTGCGGCAGCTGGCCCGGGTCGCGGCCGCGCACCCAGGTGCTGGTGTTGGCCGGGTTGTGGCGCTGCAGGCCGCCGCCGTAGCCGCCGGTCCAGATCCAGCCGGCGCGGTCGCGCATCAGCGCGCGGACCTCGTTGCCGCCCAGGCTGTCGCGATTGAGCGGATCGTGCTTCATCACCCGCAGCAGTGCGCCGTCGGCCGTCGCGCGCAACTCCAGCCCGCCGTTGCGGCCCAGCCAGACATGCCGTTCATCCACCGCGACGAAGCTGTTGACCGAGCCGTGGACGGCGTCCTCGGCGCGCTCGAGCATCCGGCCCTCGCCGGTCTTCGGATCGATCAGCGCGAGGTCGCCCTGCTGGGTGCCGGCCCAGAGCCGGCCGTCGGGCGCCTCGAACAGGCTGAGCACGATCTTGCCGGCCAGGCCGGGACGGCCCGGCGTCGAGAACACCGGCTCGAAGGCGTCGGCGCCGGCGCGCTTGCGCGCCAGGCCCCGCCACGTGCCGACCCACAGCGAGCCCTCGCGGTCGATCGCCAGTGACTGGACCCGGTCGTCGGGCAGGCTGCCGGCCTGCCGGGGCTGGTGGCGGAAGTGCTGGAAGCGGCCCTCGACCGGGTCGTAACGGTCCAGGCCGTGGCCGATCGTGCCGATCCACAGCTGCCCGTCGCGGTCCTCGGCCAGCGCGCGGATCGTGCCGGCCGATACCGCGCCATGCGGCTGCAGCGGGCTGGCATCGGAGCGGAACAGCGACAGCTTCTCGCTCTGCGGATCGTAGGCGGCCAGGCCGTCGGCCTCGGTGCCGATCCACAGGCGGCCGTCGCGCGCCACCAGCAGGCAGCGGATGAAGCCCAGGCTGCGGGCGGACCGCACGCCGTTCTCCAGCGGCGCGCCGGGCTGGCGGAAGTGGTAGCCGTCGAAGCGCACCAGGCCGGCGCCGGTGCCGATCCA
>NZ_VOSR01000033.1:0-31943 GCF_007997345.1 Mitsuaria sp. TWR114 | reverse complement strand
CTCGTTGGCGTCGCCCAGCGGCGTGGACGTGCCGTGCGCGTTCATGTACTGGATCTGGTCCGCGTTCAGGCCCGCGTTGCGCAGCGCGTTGCGCATCGAGCGCGTCGGGCCGTCCACGTCGGGCGCGGTCATGTGGTACGCGTCGGCGCTCATGCCGAAGCCCACCAGTTCCGCGTAGATCTTCGCGCCGCGCTTCTTGGCGTGCTCGTACTCCTCGAGCACCAGCACACCGGCGCCCTCGCCCAGCACGAAGCCGTCGCGATCCTTGTCCCAGGGACGGGACGCGGTCTTCGGGTCGTCGTTGCGGGTGGACAGCGCGCGGGCCGCGGCGAAACCGCCGACGCCCAGCGGCGACACCGTCGACTCCGAGCCGCCGGCGACCATGACGTCGGCGTCACCCGCCTCGATCATGCGGCCGGCCTGGCCGATGCTGTGCAGCCCCGTCGTGCACGCCGTCACGATCGCCAGGTTCGGGCCCTTGAACCCGCACTGGATCGAGACGTGGCCCGAGATCATGTTGATGATCGACGCCGGCACGAAGAACGGACTGATGCGGCGCGGGCCGCGATTGGTCAGTTCCGCGTGGGTCTCCTCGATCATCGGCAGGCCGCCGATGCCCGAGCCGACCAGCACGCCGATGCGCTCCGCCAGTTCGGGGCTGAGCGCGTCGCCGGTGGGCAGACCCGAGTCGCGGATCGCCTGCAGCGAGGCCGCCAGCCCGTAATGGATGAACGTGTCCATGTGCCGGGCTTCCTTCGCGGGGATGTAGTCATCCACCTTGAAGTCCTTGACCTCGCCAGCGAAATGGCAGGCCAGGGGGCTGGCATCGAAACGGGTGATGGTGTCGATGCCGGACTTGCCAGCCACGATGTTGGCCCAGCCCTGCTCGACCGTGTTGCCCACGGGCGAGATCAGGCCGAGACCGGTGACGACGACGCGACGACGGCTCATGCTGCTTGCTTACGCCTTCTGGTGCTTGACCGCGTAGTCGATCGCCAGTTGAACGGTGGTGATCTTCTCGGCCTCTTCGTCCGGGATCTCGATGCCGAACTCGTCTTCGAGGGCCATCACCAGTTCCACGGTGTCCAGAGAATCAGCGCCCAGATCGGCGACGAAGGCCTTTTCATTGGTCACATCGGCTTCGGGCACGCCGAGTTGCTCGGCGATGATTTTCTTGACACGTGCTTCGATATCGCTCATGACTCCTCCAGGAGGGGTTTGCTAGAACAACCCGGGATTCTAAGGCCTTAGAGTGGCGCCCCTAGTTCGGACCTCCCGAGGCGCGCCTTCCTCGATGGATACGGCGCGCGCTCGCACTCTATCAGCCCCACACCGGCCGGGTGAATCCGGTGGGTGGCCCGCCCGCGAGGGGCGGCTTCCACCTCAATTCATGTACATGCCGCCGTTGACATGCAGCTCGACGCCGGTGATGTAGCCCGCCTCGGGCGACGCCAGGAAGGCGACGGCATGCGCGATCTCGGCCGGATCGCCCAGGCGGCCCGCCGGAATCTGCGCCAGCAGCGCGGTCTTCTGCGCCTCGGGCAGCACGTCGGTCATGTCGGTGGCGATGAAGCCGGGGGCGACGCAGTTCACCGTGATCGAGCGGCTGCCCAGTTCCCGTGCGAGGGCACGCGTCATGCCCGCCACGCCGGCCTTGGCGGCCGCGTAATTGGCCTGGCCGGCATTGCCGGAGGCGCCCACCACCGAGGTGATGTTGACGATGCGGCCGTAGCGCTGCTTCATCATCGGCCGCATGACCGCGCGGCTGGCGCGGAAGACGGCCTTCAGGTTGGTGTCCAGGACGGCGTCCCAGTCCTCGTCCTTGAGGCGCATGGCGAGCATGTCCTTCGTGATGCCGGCGTTGTTGACCAGCACCTGGATGCCGCCGTCCTGCTTGACGATGGCGTCGATCAGCGCATCGACGGCCGCGCCGTCATTGACGTTGAGCACCGCGCCGCGACCGCCGTGCGGCGCCAGCGCCTCGGTGATGGCCTGCGCGCCGGACTCGCTGGTCGCGGTGCCGATCACGACGAAGCCCTTCTGGGCCAGCGTCAGCGCGATCGCGCGGCCGATGCCGCGGCTGGCGCCGGTCACCAGCGCCACTTGCTTGTTGTCGGACATGGGGAACCTCGGAAGGGATTCGGGAAAAAGGAGTTCAGGCCTCAGGCCAGCAGGGCCCTGGCCTCGGCCAGCGAGGCGGGGTCGAGCACGGTGGCGCTGGCCAGTTCGGCATCGATGCGCTTGGCCATGCCGGCCAGCACCTTGCCCGGGCCGCATTCGATGACGGTGTTCAGGCCGCGCGCCTTGAGCGCCTGCACCACCTCGACCCAGCGCACCGGGCCGAAGGCCTGGCGGAAGAGCGCGTCGCGCAGCGCCTCGATGTCGTCGGTCACGGCGACGTCGATGTTGTTGATCACCGGGAAGGCAGCCGGCTGGAAGGCCACCGCGGCGAGTTTCTCGCGCAGGCGGTCGGCGGCCGGCTTCATCAGGCTGGAGTGGAACGGCGCGGACACCGGCAGCGGCAGCGCGCGCTTGGCGCCCGCGGCCTTGAGCGCCTCATTGGCCTTCTCCACGCCCGCCTTGGAGCCGGCGATCACCGTCTGCTTCGGGTCGTTGAAGTTGACCGCCTCGACGACCTCGCCCGATGCGGCGGCGACCTGCTGGCAGACCTCGCGCACCACGGCGGCGTCCAGGCCCAGGATCGCGGACATCGCGCCGGTGCCGACCGGCACGGCGTCCTGCATCGCCTGCGCGCGGAAACGCACCAGCGGCAGCGCGTCGGACAGGCTCAGCGCGCCGGCGGCCACCAGCGCCGTGTACTCGCCCAGCGAGTGGCCGGCGGCGCCGAGGGCACCAGGCCGGTCTCGGCGATCCAGGCGCGATAGTTGGCGACGCCGGCGGTCAGCATCACCGGCTGCGTGTTGGTGGTCAGGTCCAGCTGTTCCTTGGGACCGTTCTTGATCAGCGCGCCGATGTCCTCGCCCAGCGCGGCGGAGGCCTCGGCCAGCGTGCGGACGACTTCCGGGTGATCGCCCCAGGCGTCCAGCATGCCCACCGATTGGGAGCCCTGGCCGGGGAAGACGAATGCGAAGTTCTTGCTCATGGCGGTTGGGTCCGAAGCTAACGAATCAGAGGGGGCAGAGAGGGAGCACAAGGGAACGGCGCGGGGACCGGCAACCGCGCGCGTCGCACGTCGACGCGACCGTGGAGCGGCCGGTGTCGCGTTCAAGGCGACACGTCGGACGGGGCCGGACAAGCCGGCTTCAAGCAGGCATCAGTAATCCAGCAGCACCGCGCCCCAGGTGAAACCACCGCCCACGCCTTCCAGCATCACCGTGTCGCCGCGCTTGATCTTGCCGGCGCGCACCGCGACGTCGAAGGCCAGCGGGATCGAGGCGGCGGAGGTGTTGCCGTGTTCGTCGACGGTCGCGATCAGCTTGTCCAGCGACATCTTCAGCTTCTTGGCCGTGCCCTGCATGATCCGGATGTTGGCCTGGTGGGGGATCAGCCAGTCGATGTCGGCATCGGTGCGGCCAGCCTTGTCCAGGACCGAGCGGGCCACCTTCTCGAGCACGCCCACGGCCAGCTTGAACACCGCCTGGCCGTCCATCTTCAGCAGCGGATGGCCCAGCACCTCGCCGCCGGACACGGTGCCCGGGGTGCAGAGGATGTCGGCATGGCGGCCGTCGGCATGGAGTTCGCTCGCGAGGATGCCGGGCTCGTCGCTGGCGCCGACGACCACGGCGCCGGCGCGTCGCCGAACAGCACGCAGGTGGTGCGGTCCTTGAAGTCGAGGATGCGCGAGAACACTTCCGCGCCGACCACCAGCGCCTTGGTCGCGGCGCCGCTCTTGATCATCGCGTCGGCGACGGTCAGCGCATACACGAAGCCGGAGCACACGGCCTGCACGTCGAAGGCGGCGCAGCCGTGGATGCCGAGCTTCTGTTGCAGCAGGCAGGCGGTGGACGGGAACACCATGTCCGGCGTGGACGTGGCGACGATGATCAGGTCGATCTCATCGGCGCGGACGCCGGCCGCTTCGAGCGCCGCGAGCGACGCGGGCAGCGCGAGGTCGCTGGCGGTGACCTGCGGGTCGGCGAAGTGACGGGCGTGGATGCCGGTGCGCTCGACGATCCATTCATGGGAGGTCTCGATCCCGTCGCGGGCGAGGCGTTCCGCGAGGGCCGCGTTGGTGACGCGGTTGGCGGGCAGGTAGCTGCCCGTGCCGAGGATGCGGGTATGGCGCTTGGAAGCAGTGGTCATGCAGCGTGGGCGGCGGCGGCCGCCTGGTCTCCAGCATCGACGCCCTCCTCATTGGCCGGCGCGGGGAGCGCCTGCAGCGTCGCGACGATGCGATCGTGAACCCGGTCTAGGAGCCGGTTGCGGGCCGCATCATACGCCCGGTTCAGCGCCTGCTCGAAAGCGAAGGCATCGGCCGAGCCGTGGCTCTTGAAGACCAGTCCGCGCAGGCCCAGCAGCGCCGCGCCGTTGAAGCGGCGGTGGTCGACGCGATTCTTGAAGCGCTGCAGCACCGGCATCGCCAGCAGCGCGATGAGCTTGGTCCAGGGGGTCCGGGTGAACTCCGCCTTGATGAAGCTGGAGATCATGCTGGCCAGCCCTTCGGCCGTCTTCAGCGCGACGTTGCCGACGAAGCCGTCGCAGACGACGACGTCGGTCGTGCCCTTGAAGATGTCGTTGCCCTCGACGTTGCCGTGGAAGTTGAGCTGGTCATGGGCGGCGACCTCGCGCAGCAGTTCGCCGGCGCGCTTGATGGTCTCGTTGCCCTTGATCATTTCCTCGCCGATGTTCAGCAGGCCGACGCTCGGGTTCTCCTTGCCGTCCACCGCCGACACCAGCGCGCTGCCCATGACGGCGAACTGCAGCAGGTGCTCGGGACCGCAGTCGACGTTGGCGCCGAGGTCCAGCACGGTGGTGAAGCCGCCCACCTGGTTGGGCATGACGGTGGCGATGGCCGGCCGGTCGATGCCTTCGAGCGTCTTGAGCAGGTACTTGGCGACCGCCATCAGCGCGCCGGTGTTGCCGGCCGAGACGCAGGCCTGCGCGAGCGCGGGCGTGCCGTCCTTGCCCGGCTTGAGCTGCGAGAGCGCCACCCGCATCGACGAATCCTTCTTGCGGCGCAGCGCGACCTCGATCGGGTCGTCCATGCTGACGACCTCGCTGGCGGGGACGATGCGCACGCGCGGCCAGGCGGCCGCTTCCTGGAGCGCCTCGGGCAGGCCGACCAGCAGCAGCTCCGCTTGCGGATGCGCGGCGAGGAAGGCCCGGCAGGCCGGGAGCGTCACGGCGGGGCCGTGATCGCCGCCCATGCAGTCCACCGCCAGACGGAGCGGCTCGGCGGAGGGCGATGAGCGAGTGGCGGGAAGTGCGGTCATCGAAACCTGAGGAGAAGAATCACCGGTCGAAGCTGCGACTGTAGCGACCTCGCAAGAAGCGTGCGCGACAGCCGGCCCCAGCCGGCGCACGCATCCCGGGCATTCCGGGTGCGCGCGAAGAAGGTGAGAAGACGACGGAAATGCGAAAGCCCGGCAACGCGAGGCGCTGAACCGGGCTTTCTTCTTGTCGTGAGGACCAGGCGGAAGGCGCCTTGCGGCGGCTTCCTGACCGGCTGATCGCGTCGATCAGGCGGCGTCGGCCTTGGTCTTCAGCACCTTGCGGCCACGATAGAAGCCGTTGGGGCTGATGTGGTGGCGCAGATGCACTTCACCGGTGGTCGGCTCGATCGCGGTGCCCGGGGTGCCCAGGGCGTTGTGCGAGCGGTGCATGCCACGCTTCGACGGGGACTTCTTGTTTTGCTGAACGGCCATGATTGATTCTCCTAAAGGCTTCGGCTGGCTTCGGTGGTTCGAGGCTTGCTCGGGCTCTCGAGAGAACTCGAGCTGTGCCGCGGATCCCACAAGGATGCTCCGCTACCGACGCCTCGGTCCCGGCGGGCCGCCCACATGGACGGCCATTTCGAACCGGGAAAGCCGGAAACTATAGCACAGCGGGCATCCGGGCGGCAATCCGGGCGGTGAACCCGTCGCATGATCGGCGGCCGCTTCGCGAGCACAAGGTCGCGCGGAGCCGCCCCATCCCGTGCCTCAAGCCTTGCCGCCACCCTTCTTGAGGGCGGCCAGCGCGGCGAACGGGTTCGGGCGCTCCTCTTCCGGCGCCTCGTCCTCCTCGACATTGGCGTGCGGCAGCGGCTCCGGGCACTCGTCGTGACGCGGGACCACCGGCAGCTCCAGCAGCAGCTCGTCCTCGACCAGCTCGCGCAGGTTGAGGTGGCGCGCCAGCGCGAGCACGTCATCGTCCGAATCCATGTCCAGTTCAGCGGCCATGTCCTCGTCCTTGACGAAGCGGAACCAGCGCGACACCGCCAGGTCCTCGCGCACCGGCTTCAGGCAGCGCTGGCAGGTCAGCGCGACCTGCGCCTCGGCGCCGAGCTCCAGCCAGATCTGCGGCTCGCCGCCCTTGGGCGTGCGGGTCTCCCCCCGGGTGGTCCACCGAACGGGGGGCCAGTGGGCGGGATCGGATTCGGGCGCGGCCGATTCAGCCAGGCGCGGCAGGCTGGTGGCGGGCCACTCGCCCTCGAGCGAGGCACCCTCCCGGGCGAAGGCCTCGACATCGAGCTTCAGGGGATCGAACGAACGCGGTTTCATGGGGCGCAAGTGTACGAGCCGGCTCTGCCCGGGTGGGAGAATCCCGCCCCATGACCGCCCTTCCCCGCCCGCTGATCCTGGGCTCCACCTCCCGCTACCGGCGCGAACTGCTGGAGCGCCTGCGGCTGCCCTTCGAGACCGCGGCGCCCGAAGTCGACGAAGCCCCTCGCGCCGGCGAATCGCCCGAGGCGCTCGCGCGCCGGCTGGCGCTGGCCAAGGCGCAGGCCGTGGCCGCGCGCTTTCCGCAGGCGCTGGTGATCGGCTCCGACCAGGTCGCGGACCTGGCGGGCCAGCCGGTCGGCAAGCCCGGCACGCATGAGCGGGCGGTCGAGCAGTTGCAGGCCATGCGCGGCCGCACCGTCGTGTTCCAGACGGCGGTCGCGGTGGTCTGCGCGGCGACGGGCTTCGTCGGCGAGGACCTGGCGGCGGTGCGCGTGCGCTTCCGCGACCTGAGCGATGCCGACATCGAGCACTACCTCCGCGCCGAGCAACCTTACGACTGCGCCGGCAGCGCAAAGGCCGAGGGGCTGGGCATCGCGCTGCTCGAGGCCATCGATTCCGACGACCCCACCGCGCTGATCGGCCTGCCGCTGATCCGCACCGCGGCATTGCTCCGCCAGGGCGGGCTCGACGTACTGGGCCTGCTGACCTGAACACCCGTTTCCGACCCTGATTGCAAAGACTCCCGATGACCCGCGGCCGCCTCTTCCTCGTTCCCAACACCCTCGACTTCGGCATGGACGGCCAGGAGGTCGACCTCGCGAGGTGCTGCCCGACGCGGTGCTCGCCCGCGCGGCGGCGATCACCCACTGGGCGGCGGAGAACGCCAAGACCACACGCGCCTTCCTCAAGCGCGTCGGCGCGACCCATGCGCTGGCGGTGCCGCTGCAGGAGCAGCGGATCGAGGAACTGCCTCGTCCGCCGAAGGGTCGCGCTCCGGCGGCGAACGCCGCAGCGGGCGCGGCCGCCGAGGACAAGGCCTGGGCCGCGCTGCTGCAACCGGCGCTGGACGGCCACGACCTGGGGCTGATCTCCGAGGCCGGCATGCCCGCGGTGGCGGACCCCGGCGCACGGCTGGTCGCGGTGGCGCATGCCGCTGGCGTGGAGGTCGTCCCGCTGACGGGACCGAGCTCGCTGCTGATGGCGGTGGCCGCCAGCGGCCTGAACGGCCAGAGCTTCGCCTTCGTCGGTTACCTGCCGGTGGACGCGGCGGAGCGCGCGACCCGCATCAAGTCGCTGGAAGCGGCCTCCGCCCGGGACCAGCAGACCCAGCTGATGATCGAGACGCCCTATCGCAACGGCGCATTGCTGCAGGCGCTGCTGGCGACGCTGAAGCCGACGACCGCGCTGTCGGTGAGCTGCGGCCTCAGCCTGAAGGACGCCTGGACCCACACCGCCACGGTGGCGCAGTGGCGCAAGGCGCCGAAGGCGCTGGCCGACAAGGTGCCGGCGGTGTTCTCGATCCTGGGCTCGCGCTGACTGAAGGCGCCATGAGCAAAGGCCGGACGCCTCGCGGCGGTCCGGCCTTCTTCATTCAGGGCCACGGGGCCTTGGGCTCGCGCCCGGGCCCGTTCGCCGCTCAGGATTCGCTGTCCGCGGTGACCGGCGGCTTCTTGGCGCCGAACAGCGCCGCCACCTTCTTCTTCGGCTTGATGTTGGCCGACAGACCGCTGCGCGGCGCCTGCGCGCTCCCCTTCTCCCAGGACGGCGCGTCGGCGCGTTCGCTGACTTCGTAGGGCTTGTCGAACAGCGGATCGTAGGCCTGGCGCTGCGGCGCGCGCGGCGCCGAGGCGTGCGAGCCGTAGGCCTCGTCGCGGCGGGCCTCGCGCTCGCGGCGGAAGTCGCGGCGCTCGCCGCGGTCTTCGCGATCGCCACCACGGTCGCCGCCACGCTCGCCCCGGTCGGACCGCTCGCCGCGGTCCCCACGGTCGCCGCGGTCGAAGCGGCGACGCTCGCCTTCGAGCTCAATCGGCTCCAGGTCCAGCTTGCGCTTGATCAGCTTCTCGATCTCGCCGACCAGGCGGGCGTCCGCCTTGGTGACCAGCGTGAAGGCCAGGCCCGAGGCTCCGGCACGGCCGGTGCGGCCGATGCGGTGCACGTAGTCCTCGGCGTTGAAGGGCACGTCGAAGTTGAAGACGGCCGGCAGGTCGGCGATGTCCAGGCCGCGGGCGGCGACGTCGGTGGCCACCAGCAGCTCGACCTCGCCACGCTTGAACGCCTCCAGCGACTTCAGCCGCTCGTCCTGCGACTTGTCACCGTGCAGCGCGGCGGTCTTCAGGCCGTCGCGCTCGAAGGCGCGGGCCAGGCGCGCGGCGCCCAGCTTGGAGTTCACGAACACGATCGACTGCGTGATCTCGCGCTGGCGCAGCAGCTGCTTGACCGCGGCGCGCTTGTCGTCGTCATCGACGCTGAAGAAGCGCTGCTCGACGGTGGACGCCGTGGCGTTCGGCCGCGCAACCTCGACCAGCTCCGGCTCCTGCAGGTAGCTCTGCGCGAGCTTCTTGATCTCCGGCGAGAAGGTCGCCGAGAACAGCAGCGTCTGGCGCGTCTTGGGCAGGTAGCTCAGGATGCGCTGCAGGTCGGGCAGGAAGCCGATGTCCAGCATGCGGTCCGCTTCGTCGAGCACCACGTACTCGACGTGGTTGAGCACCGCATTCTTGGCTTCGATGTGGTCCAGCAGGCGGCCCGGCGTGGCGATCAGCACCTCGACGCCGGCCTTGAGCTGCAGCGTCTGGGGCTTCATGTCGATGCCGCCAAAGACGCAGGCCACGCGCAGCTGCGTGTGCTTGGCGTAGGCCTTGACGTTGTTGGCGACCTGGTCGGCCAGCTCGCGGGTCGGGGCCAGCACGAGGGCGCGCACCGGATGGCGGGCGGGCGACATCGAGGCGTTCTCGTGCTTGAGCATGCGCTGCAGCAGCGGGATGGAGAACGCGGCGGTCTTGCCGGTGCCGGTCTGAGCGGCGCCCATCACGTCTTTGCCGGACAGGACGATCGGGATCGCCTTGGCCTGGATGGGCGTCATCGTCGCGTAGCCCTGGTCGGCCACGGCACGCAGCAGCTTGGGGTCCAGCGGCAGCGTGTCGAAACGGGGGCTTGGCGTCGGGGTGGATTCGGTCATGGGCGCGGATTATCCTCCAAGCCCCCGAAAGCCCCGGGAAACCACCGATCCCGGCGCGTGCAGCACCGCATGAAGCGGGCCGCGGCGTGCAGGATCGGCCTGCCGGATCAGGGCATCGAACGGTCGGTCAGCTTGCGCTGATCGCCGCGGAACACCATCCACTTCGGGGTGCGGAAACGCACGATGCGCCAGTACAGCGCGACGTAGGCGACGCCGAACAGCACCATGCAGGCGGCGATCGCCGGGGTGGAATCCCAGAACAGCAGCGCCGGCGCCAGCGACGAGAGGCACAGCGTCCAGAGATAGGGCGCGGTCATCGAGTTGCGGCGCGTCATCAGGCGCGCGTCGCGTGCGCCAATCGCCCAGCGCATCAGGCGACGGTAGATGAGCGAGTGCAGATGGATGCCGTCCGGATCGCCGGGGCTGGTGTTGCGCAGGAAGCGGCGGCGGTAGATCGAGAACACCGTCTCGAACACCGGATAGATGCACACCATCAGCGCGAACAGCGGCGAGACCTGCGGATGGCGGTGGATCAGCAGGATGGCGATCTCCGCCAGGTAGAAGCCCATGAAGTACGCGCCGCCGTCGCCCAGGAAGATGAGGCCGGCGGGGTAGTTCCAGACGAAGAAGCCGAGGATGGCGCCGACGCCGGCCAGCGCCCAGAGGGCGAGTTCGGTATCGCCGACCTGGTAGGCGACATAGGCCAGCGACAGCAGCATCAGGCTGACGCACATCGAGGACAGCCCGTTGAAGCCGTCGATGATGTTGACCGAGTTGGCGACGCCCGCGACGACGAAGACGGTGATCAGCACCGCGCCCACGGTGGTGCCGACGATGAAGTCCAGGCCGGGGATGTCGGTGCGGTTGATGGTCGCCTGGAGGAGCCAGCAGCCGAGCGCTGCGGAGATCGCGGTGGCGATCAGGCGCTCGCGCGGGGAAACCTTCTTGGTGAAGTCCTCGATCAACCCGGCGCCAAAGGCCGGCAGGCCGGCCAGGAGCAGGAGCAGGCCGGTCTTGGCTTGGGGATGCTTGAGGAACCAGGCCAGCGCGACCATGCCGGCCAGACCCAAGAAGATGCCGACGCCACCGATACGCGGCACGGGCCGAGCATGAAACTTCTGGGGGCCGGAGAGGTCGTGATCGGCGGACAGGTGCCCGTGCATGGTCGACGAATGCACGACATACAGCGTGACCGCCGCCGCCAGTGCGAACGGGATGAGCAAATACAACATGGCCGGCAGTGTAACGATCAGCTTCTGGTCCCCGGCGGTTTTGGCGCAACAGCGCTGCCATAGAATGCCGCGCTGGCCGCCCCGACACCCCTTGTCACAAGGCACATCGGGGCGGCTCTCCCTTTCAGAGACGAGATCACGCATGGAACTTCGCGCCCAACGCGCCTCTTCGCCGCTGTCGACGATGACTCGATCCCTCCAGACTTTCCAGAAGCCCGCGCTGGCGCTGTTGATGGCATGTCTGATGGCGGGCCCCGCCATCGCGCAGTCGATGGGAAGCGGCCAGACCTCGTCCGAGAACAGCAGCGATGTCAGCGGCCCGGTCCGACTGAACTCCACGACGCGCGGCTCGCAGGACGCGTCGACGCAGCAGCAACAGCAGCAGGCGCAATCGGCCATGCCGCGAGCGCCCAAGTACGTGCCCGGCGAGTTCGAGATCTACGTCAACAAGCTGCTGGGCCTGGACCTGACGGATCCGCTCACGCTGGAACAGCTGCGCCGCTCCGAGTCCGGCCTGGCTGAAATCGGCACGGTGACGCAGACGCAGACCGGCGCTGTCGGGAAGGCGACGACGATCTCCACCGACAACATCGTCCGGCGCCTGGGTGCCGACCTGATGCTCGATGCCCGCATGGGCTCGGACACCGACGGCCCGCGCCAGGCGCCTTCGGACTACCTGATCGGCATCGGCGACGAGATCCAGGTCACCGCCTGGGGCTCGGTGGACGCCGACCTGCGCCTGACCGTCGACCGTGCCGGTCGCGTCACGATCCCGCGCGTCGGCCCGGTGCTGGTTGCGGGCGTGCGCTACGGCGACCTGAACGACGTGGTGCGTGCCCGCATCGCGCAGGTCTTCAAGAACTTCCAGGTCAGCACCTCGCTGGGCAAGCTGCGCACGATCCGCATCTATGTGACCGGCTTCACCGCGAAGCCGGGCGCCTACACGGTCAGCAGCCTGGCGACGATCGTCAACGGCCTGATCCGCGCTGGCGGTCCGTCGGCGGCCGGCAGCTTCCGCCAGATCGAACTGCGCCGCAACGGCCAGGTCGTCGCCAACTTCGATGCGTACGACCTGCTGCTCAAGGGCGACAAGGCCAGCGACCGCGCGCTGCAGGCCGAGGACGTGATCCACATCGGCCCGATCGGCCCGCAGGTGGCGGTGCTGGGGAGCGTGAACAAGCAGAGCATCGTCGAGCTGAAGCCCGGCGAGACGATCGACGACGTGCTGGCAATGGCTGGTGGCTTCAGCGCGGTGGCGGACCGCTCGCGCATCTCGATCGAGCAGTTGAGCGAACGCAACGACCGCCGCGTGCGGGAGCTGCCGCTGCCGGCGCAGGCGAAGGCGGCGGCGTCCAACGGCGACGTGATCCGCGTGTTCAGCAGTGTCAATACGGCGCTGCCGCTGGCCAAGCAGTACAAGCGCGTGACGGTGGAAGGCGAAGTGTCCCGCCCCGGTGAATACGTGCTGCCGCCGACGAGCACCCTGCAGGACGCGATCGCCGCGGCCGGCGGATTGACGCCGCAGGCGTATGTCTTCGGCACGGACTTCTCGCGCGAGAGCGTGCGGCAGTCGCAGCAGGAGAACTACGACCGTGCGCTGCGCGACCTGGAGACGGAGTTCACCAAGTACGCCAGCACGCAGCGTGCAACCACGGCTGATGAAGCAGCGGGCAATGCGCAGCGCGCCGCAGGCAGCGAACGACTGGTGGCGCGGCTGCGGGCCGTGCGTCCGACGGGCCGCGTGGTTCTGCAGCTCGAGCCCGATGCGCGGCAACTGCCTTCATTGACCGTTGAAGACGGCGATCGTCTGCTCATCCCGGCGAAGCCGACGACGGTGGGAGTGTTCGGGAGTGTGTTCAACGCCGGCAGCTTCCTCCTTCAGAACGATGCCTCCGTCGACGATGTGATGAAGCTCGCGGGCGGCCCCACCCGAGGAGCAGACGCCAGCGGCGCGTTCGTGATCCGCGCGAACGGGACGGTGGTCAGCGCGCGTCAATCGAGCAGCGGCTGGTTGGGCTTCGGCTCCAACCTGGCGGGCCTGCAGGCGCTGCCGGGGGACACAGTGTTCGTTCCGGAACAGATGAACAAGTCGACTTTCATCCAGGATGCGAAGGACTGGACGCAGATCCTGGCCAACTTCGGTCTGGGCATCGCGGCACTGCAGACGATCAAGAACTGATGGCGACACCCGTGAACAACTCGCAGACCCTGGAACGGCCCGACACCGCTGCGGGCGCCGAAGCGCCCGGCCTGGTGGAACTTCTCAAGTTCCTCGCCCCGCGCTGGAAGCTGCTGGCCGGCGCGGCGCTCGGCGGCGCGGTGCTGGCCTACGGGGCAACCTTCCTCGTGAAGCCGGTGTTCACCGCACGCGCCAGCTTCATCAGCCCGCAGCAGCAGCAGAACTCCGCGATGGCGGCGCTGGCGTCGCTCGGGTCGCTGGGATCCATCGCGGGCGCCGCGACCGGCATCAAGAGCCCGGCTGACCAGTACGTGGCGCTCATGCAAAGCCAGACGATCAGCGACCGCATCATCAAGCGCTTCGGCCTGATGGAGATCTACGACGAGAAGTTCCAAGTCGACGCCCGGCGTGAACTGGACAAGAACGTTCGAATCACCGCAGGCAAGAAGGACAACCTGATCGTGGTCGAGGTGGACGACATCCTTCCGTCGCGTGCCGCGGAGATGGCCAACGTCTACGTTGAGGAATTGCGCGAGCTCAGCAACGGGCTGGCGCTGACCGAGGCCAAGCAGCGCCGCATCTTCTTCGAGCAGCAGCTCGACAGTACCCGCACGGCGCTGACCAAGGCGCAGGTGCAGTTGCAGGACACCGGCTTCCGAGCGGCGAACCTCCGCAGTGAGCCCAAGGCTGCGGCCGAGACCTATGCCCGCACCAAGGCCGAGCTGACTGCCAATGAAGTGAAGCTGTCTGCCTTGCGCCGCTCGCGCACTGACGCCTCGCCGGAAGTGCAGCAGCTCTCCGCCGCCATCGACGGCCTGCGCCGCGAACTCGCTCGCATCGAGGCCCCCGGCGAGAACGCGCCGGGCCAGGACTACACGACGGCCTATCGCGAGTACAAGTACCAGGAATCGCTGTTCGAGATCTACGCGAAGCAGTACGAGCTCTCGCGTATGGATGAGGCCCGCGACGGGACCTTCATCCAGGTCGTGGACGCGGCGACGCCGCCCGAGAAGAAGAGTCGTCCGAAGCGCCTGCAATTGGCCATCGCCGGCTTTGTGGCTGGGTTGATCGCCGCGGCCGTCGCGCTCATCGTTTCCGCGCTGCGCCGTCGCTCGCGCGCCTGATCGCATCCCTGGGCCCTGTCGCGTCGATTGTGGAATGACCATGAAGGCCCGGATCGCCTATCAGGCGCTGCTCTTCTTCAACTCGACGCTGCTGTACTCGTTCGCGGTCCGCAGCACCGGATCGCGCGACCTGCTGTTCTTTTCGGCGTTCCTCGCGGCGCTATCGCTGACCGCCAATCTGGCGGTGCAACTGTCCGACTCCCAGTTCCGCAGCGGTATCTGGGGCTTGAAGATCGCCTCTGTCGCGTTGCTGACCTGGGTGTGCCTGAAGACCGGCATCGCCCCGCCGGCGATGGCCCTGGCGCTCGGCATCGCGGCCGTCCTGGCGACACATCGGGACGCGCTGGCGGGCGCGCCCAACCGCCTGACCATGGTGGCGGCAGGCGCACCGATCATCACCACTGCGGTCCTCACCATGCTGGTCTGGGGCAAGTGGGCCGAGATCGATGACGAGCTTCTGCTGATGCTGCTGATCCTGCCATACCTGCTGACGGCGATCGCCAGTCGCCGCAGGGCGCCGGAGCACCGCCCGGCCGGCGTCGAGGGCGAACGTCTGCACGCGTGGACGCTGATCGTGTCGCAACTGCTGCCGACGGCGTCGTCGTTCGTGATGCTGACTCTGGTGTCGTACGAGAAGGACGCGACGGCCGTCGCCAACTTCGTGATGATGGAGCGGGCCATCGCCATTGGCGGAAGCCTGATCTACTTCTATGCGCGGGTGAAAGGCACGGTCCGACCCATGGCGGGCGCGATGGGGGCCGGTTTCCTGATCATTCTGACGGCCATCTTCGCAACAGCGATGCGCGACGTCACAGGGCCATTGGTCGCCGTGGCCTATCTCGCCTCTGGCTGCCTGCTGTCCTACGGGACGATCTCACTGGGGGCCCTATACGCCAGGGGCATCCTCGCGATCAACGGCACCGCCCTGTTCGGTGTAGTGATCGCCTCGTCCCGCGCCCCCCACCTGCACCCCGTCGAGGTTCTGGCCGTCTACATCTGCCCGCAGTTGCTGCTGATGGCCGGGCTCGTCGTCTTCGCCTCCCGCAACAATGCTCAACCTGCTTAAGAACCTCTACATCGCCGCGGACTACAAGCGGAGCGCGGCTAGCCTGAATCACACGCTGCGCGTCGGCGGCTCGGCGACCGCAGGCACGATGGTCGTGCTGGTCTATCGACTGGAGCCGCGTTCCGGCGGGCTCCGCAATGTCGCGCGCATCGTGAACGCGCTGGCGACCCACCTCGGCAAGTCGATTCAGCTCTACATCCAGAACCCACAGAAGACCGATGCCGCGCTGACGAAGGAGTACGGGTTCAAGGCAAATATCGCATCGTCCCTGCCGACTGCTGCGGATCTTTACGTCACGACCAGCTTCATCTTCAGCCTCAGCCTGCCCGACCTTCTGGCGACGTTCCCGTCCCGCTGGAATCACATCATCCAGGACTACGACGAACTGTTCTTCCCCATCTCGACCCGGTATTACCACGCGGCGAAGGTCAAGGTCGGCCCTGAAGCCTTCATCGCGTCCGGCAAGTGGATGAAGCTGCCAGGCCGCACCGCCTACCTGCCTTTCCCCGTCGACCCGGCGATCTATCACGCCAGCCCGGCTTCAGCCGTCGAGCGGGATATTGACGTCCTGTTCTTCCACAAGCCCGAACTGCCCCGTCGATGCGCGTTGGTCTGCGAGCAACTTGCCGAGACGCTCCTCGCCGCACGGCCCGGTCTACGGATCGCGTTCTACGGTTCGACGCTCTCTAGACGCCTGACCAAGGCCCGCGTCGAGCACCTTGGAGCCTTGCCTTCGCTTGAGGCCCTGGGGGACGTCTACCGGCGGTCGCGGATCGGCGTGTCGTTCAATCTTACGAACCCCTCGCTGATTCCCTTTGAGCACATGGCCTGCGGATGCATGCCGGTGTCGCCGTACGTCGAATCGCCAGCCGAATTCCACCTGCCCGGCATCCACGTGGACGGCACGCTGAGCCAGCTAAGCCAACACATCCTTGCACGACTTCAGGACGTCGACCTGGAGACGCAGGCCCTGTCGCTGTATGGGAGCTATCTGGACCAAGGCTACCTCTGTCTTAAGGAAGACTTCGGCCGTGCCGTCGTAGAGGCCATCGAGACCCTGTGAATCTGATTGTTCCTTTTCGGCTGATCGCAGGGAGCCTGTGCTTCCTGTACCTCATCCTTCCGCTGTTGTTCGTCACCAGTGTTCGGGAGGTGCTGACGCTCGCCCCGGTCCCGCCAGCCGATTTCGCGGTGGGAACGATCTATTCGATCTGCACCTTCCTGATCATCTTGCTCGTGCCCAAGGACATCGTCATTCGGAGCGATGCTTTGAAGATGGGGCAAGGGGTCGCCCGTGCGATCGCATGGCTCACGATCCTCCTGTCCGCCTACTTCTTCGCCAATGCGTTGCGTGGTCTCGAGACGCTCATCTATTTCGACAAGGTCGCAGCACATGCGGCCTACGAAGAGCTGAATGCCACTTACGGTCTCCGCCTGAAGTACAACGTCCTGCTCTGCCTTTTCCTGATGACGAGCCTCAAGGCCGGCATGCGGGGCTGGGGCGCGCTGTTCTTCGTGGCGCCCATCCTGTTCGAAGTCGTGTTCTCGAAACACAACTACGCCACTCACCTCCTGACATACCTGTTCATCTTGACCTGGAACTCTCGGGTCTCCCGCAAGGCGGTCTTAATCAGTTTCGCCGCCATGGTCGGCACTCTGCTGACGGTCCGCTTCATCTTCTACTCCGATTTCCAAAACGATCCCGTGCAATCGCTCGCCGCGATGCTCGGGGAGTTCACGATTTCCTGGCAGAGCATCCCTTCCGCGTTGAGCTACTCGGGCAGCACCTACACGGGTCCCACGGAGTGGTACTCGGACATCATCAGCAACGCAGCAGGGCTGGAAATTGGGCTGGCCGGAAATCCGGTGGCAGAAGCGATCTTCTACTTCGGCGACTGGGCGGGACTGGGGGTCGTCGGCGGCGCGCTCTTGTTCACGCTGCTGGCCAGGGCCTCGGCACGGAATTTCGCCGCCGGCATCGCCTTGTTGGTGGTCACGTATTACATGCGCGACTGCTTCCGTACGGGATGGAGTCTGGGACTGTCAGTCTTCGCCAAATCAGTCGTCATCTTTTCCGTCATCACGCTCGGCTTGATGGCAATTCATTACCTCGGATCGCGACTCTCCCCCCGTGCATCCCTTCCGCATCACAGTTGATTCTTTCGCTCAATGGACAAGGTTCTTTCAATCGTCTGCGCGTACTTCCCGAACAACGAGCGGCTGTCCTCCCTGGTCGCGTCGCTACTGGAGGCCGGGGATGTCGTCGTCGTGAACAACGGGGGTACGGTTCAACTCGACGTACCCTCCGGGCAGCACGAGGCTAGCGTCATCGATTCGGGCCGCAACCTGGGCACGCTCGCCTCGTACAACTTGGTAATTGCCCAGAAGCAGGAATACAGCCACTTCTGGCTATGGAACCAGGACAGCGAGATCACGCCCGACGACGTGCAAGCGTTCGTGACGAAAGCCGACCGGAGCTTTTCCAGCGATCCGGCCACCGTGTGCGTCACGGTCTTCGACAAGAAGAACTTCGTCTCTCCATTGAACCGCAATCTTATTCTCGCGAAGGAATCCACATCCATCCTCGCGCGCGAGCGCCTGCAGAGCCTTCTGCCCGAATGGTTCGACGAAAAGCTTTTCATGGATTACGGCGACTGGGACTTTTCTTACCGCCTCTTCAAAGCAGGGGGCCGGGTCCGCCAGATCGACGGGGTACACATCGGTCACCAACTGGGCGAGCCCGAGAAGACCATATTCGGCGCGATGAACCGATCCTCCCCGATGCGACTTCACATGCAGGGCATCAACACCGCTTATCTCGTCCGGAAACACGGTGTTTTCAACTTTCCGAACGCGCTGCTGGTGTGCCGGTGCTTCTTCCTTCCGTTCAAGAACTTCTTGTTCAAGAATTCGATCAAGCGAAACAGGCAATTCCTGTCGGGCGTGTGGTCCGGTATCAAGGGCGGGCTGAGTTCGACGTATGCAAACAATCTGAACAGGGGAATGAAATGAATATTCTGATCACCGGCGGCGCCGGCTTCATTGGACTGAAGCTAGCGCAAGCGCTGACGAGAGCGGGCGATTCGGTCCTAGTGCTGGACAACCTGTCGCCGCAGATCCACGGCGAGAACGCGGACTGGCCGGCAATTCTCAAGGACCTGCCCGACACGACGCTGTTCCAAGGCGATATCAACGACGAACGTCTCGTGAAGGACCTAGTCTCGAAATCCGACGCCATCGTGCACTTGGCCGCCGAAACCGGCACCGGCCAGTCGATGTATGAAATCAACAAATACTCCCACATCAACGTGTCGGGTTCCGCGTTGCTGCTGGAGGCGGCCTCCCAACATCGGCAGCGAATCAAGAAGTTTGTGTTCGCGTCCAGTCGGTCCGTCTACGGCGAAGGCTCTTATGCATCCGCGGACGGTGCCCTGCACTTCCCGGCGCCCCGGTCGCCGCGCGACCTCGGTGCGAAGCAATGGGATCACCGCGCCGAGGACGGCTCGCCGCTACGGGCAATCGGCACCGCCGAGCAGCACGGCATTTCCCCCGCGTCAATCTATGCCGCGACGAAGTACGCCACCGAACTCTATTGCCGCATCGTCGCGGAAGGCTACGGCATGGCCATCGACGCCCTGCGCTTCCAGAACGTGTACGGCGAAGGCCAGTCGCTGAAGAACCCGTACACCGGCATCTTGTCGATCTTCTCCAATCTGTTCCGGCAGAACAAGGCGATCAACATCTTCGAAGATGGCGCGGAATCCCGCGACTTCATCCATGTGTCCGATGTCGTGCGAGCCATCGAGCTCTCGCTGCGTGGCGCGTCCACCGGTTATCGGGTTTTCAACGTGGGAACCGGAACGCCTACTTCCGTGATGGACATCGCTAACATGCTCAAGTCCATCCTCAAGAGCGATTCAGCGCTGCGCATCTCCGGCGACTTCCGCGTCGGAGACATCCGTCATTGCTTCGCGGACACATCGGCGGCGAAGGCCCATTTGAACTTCGAGGCGTCCGTCGGCATCGAGGAAGGTCTTGGCCGCTTCGCCGCCTGGGTCTGCACTCAACCCATCGTGACGGCCGATCCTGCCCGCGCAATGGCAGAGCTTAAGGAAAAGGGTTTGGCGAACTGATCGCCATCCGGTCGCTCAATATTCAGGTCAACTCGAAATGAACGTTTCCATCATCGCCGGAGGCGCCGGCTTCGTCGGGTGCAACCTGCTGCCCCTGCTCGCCAAAGAGGACCGTCACCTGATGGTCCTGGATAACCTGTGCCGCGGCCGCGAGGAATACCTCGACGCCGCACGCGACGCCGCGCCGGGCCGCGTGCACTTCGTCCACGTCGACCTGTCCGATCGCGCCGCGACACTGCAGGCGTTCGAGACCGCCCTCAAGCTGGGAGCCATCGACGAGGTCTGGCATCTGGCCGCCAACTCCGACATCCCCGCCGGCGTCATGGACGCCAACGTCGACCTGCGCGACACGTTCATGACCACCTTCTCGCTGCTTGAAGCGATGAAGCTTCACAAGGTCCCGGCCCTGCACTTCGCCTCCAGTTCGGCCATCTACGGCGACCTCGGCGGCGTGCCGCTGCACGAGGCCATCGGCCCGCTGCTGCCGATCTCCAACTACGGCGCCATGAAGCTGGCCTCAGAGGCGCTCATCTCCGCCGCCGCCGAGTCCTACCTGGCGCGGGCCAACCTCTTCCGCTTCCCCAATGTCGTAGGCGCTCCTGCGACCCACGGCGTGATCCTGGACTTCATCAACAAGCTCAAGACCAATGACGGCCGCCTCGACGTGCTGGGCGACGGCACCCAGCAGAAGGCCTACCTGCATGTGTCGGACCTGGTGGAAGCGATGATGCACATCCGCGGCGCGACCAACCTGCCCAAGATCTTCCCGGTCAACATCGGCCCGGTCGACGACGGCGTGACCGTTCGCTTCATCGCCCAGTCGGTCACCGAGCGCGTGAGCCCCAAGGCCGCCATCCATTTCGGCGTCGGCAACAAGGGCTGGGTCGGCGATGTGCCCAAGTTCCAATACTCCGTCGAGCGTCTGCGCGAAGCGGGCTGGGCACCCAGCCGCAACTCCGCCGACGCCGTGCGTCACGCCATCGACCAGATCGCGACGCAGGAAGGCTTCTCGGCGGGCGCCTCGCATGGCTGACACCCCGAAGGTGACGCTCCTCGTTCCGGCCTTCAACGAGCCAGAAGACATCCTGGAGCAGAGCCTGTCCAGCGTGATGGCGCAGACCTTCACCGACTTCGAATGCATCGTGGTCGATGAAAGCACCCGCCCGGAAGCCGCGCAGGCCTGTGAGCGCATCTGCGCACGCGACCCGCGCTTCCGCTACGTCCACCCGACCGAACGCCTCGGCTTGCCCGGCAGTCTCAATCTGGCCATCTCAATGGCCCGCGGCCCGTTGCTGGCCCGCTTTGACTCCGACGACGTCTGCCTGCCGGACCGGCTTGCGGTCCAGGTGGCGTTCATGGACGCGCATCCGGACATCGGCGTGGTCGGCGCAGGGCTGCAACTGATCGACGAGGCCGGCCGGCCGACTGCGGAGCGCCACTACCCGGAACGCTCCGAGGACATCGCGCGCAAGCTGCAGTTCACGACCACGCTGGCACATCCGACGGTGATGTACCGCGCCGACGTCGCCAAGCGCTTCGGCGGCTATGACCCGACATTCCGCTTCGCGGAGGACCTTGACCTCTGGCTGCGTTGGCTGAACCGCGGCGTCAAATTCGCGAATGTCCCGGACGTGCTGGTGAAGTACCGCCAGGCCCAGACGCGCCGGCATCGGAACCACTGGCGCTTCAACCTCCGGGCACGGGTGCGGAACTTCGGTCCGAGCCACCTGCTGCGTCGCGTCGCCGGCATCCTCTGCATCGGCACCTGGTCGATCCTCCCCCCTTCCGTGCAGGAGTCGGTGTTCCGGCTCGTGCTCCTCCACGTCCGTCGATGAACAGCACCATGACGTCGTCCTCAACGTTCCTCTGCAACGTCGCCATCCTCGCTGGCGGCCAAGGCACCCGCCTCGCCAGCCGCTCCGGCGACCTGCCCAAGCCGATGGTCCCCGTGATGGGCAAACCGGTGCTGCAGCACCAGATCGAGCTCTGCCGCAAACATGGATTCACTGACATCGCCCTGCTGGTCCATCACCGGCACGAGGCGATCTCGGACTTCTTTGGCGACGGCGCGCGATTCGGCGTCCGCATCCGCTACGAGGTCGAGGAGACGCCGCGCGGCACCTCCGGCGCGCTGCGCGACGCCCTGCACGCGCTCACGCCGCAGTTCCTGCTGCTGTACGGCGACACCTACCTGGACATCGACCTGCGTCGATTCTTCAACGCGCACCTGGCTTCCGACGCCAACGCCACGCTGTTCCTGCACCCGAATGACCATCCCTACGACTCCGACCTGGTCGACATCGACGACCAGGGGCTCGTACGCGGCATCCACCCCTATCCGCATCCGGAAGGGCAGGACCTGCGCAACTTGGTGAACGCTGCGCTCTACGCCGTCCGCAACGAGTCCCTGACCACGGTCACGCCCGCGACCGGCAAGGCCGACATCGCCAAGCACATGTTCCCCGCAATGCTCGCCGAAGGTCTGTGCCTGCGCGGCTACGTCACGCCGGAGTACATCAAGGACATGGGCACCCCGGACCGCCTCGACAAGGTCGAGCGCGACATCGAGGTCGGCCTGCCGGAGCGCCTGTCCTGGCGGCGGCTGCGCAAGGCGGTGTTCCTGGATCGGGACGGCACCTTGAACCGCGAGGTGAACCATCTGAAGTCGCCCGACCAGATCGAGTTGCTACCGGGTGTCGGAGAGGCAGTGCGACAGCTCAACCGTGCGGGTGTGCTCGCTGTCCTGACGACCAACCAGCCTGTCATCGCGCGCGGCGATGTCACGGTCGATGGTCTGCACCGCATCCACGCGCGACTTGAGAGTCTGCTCGGCGCTCAGCGCGCCTACCTCGACGCGATCTACTACTGCCCTCATCACCCGGACAAAGGCTTCGACGGCGAGGTGTCGGCGCTGAAGATCATCTGCGACTGCCGCAAACCGGCGACCGGCATGATCGAGCAAGCGTCGCGCGACTTGGCCATCTCCCGCGCCGACTCGTGGATGGTGGGCGACTCAACCGCCGACGTGGAGTCGGGTCGGCGCGCAGGCGTTCGCACCGTACTGCTGCAGACGGGGCATGCTGGCCGGGACGCCAAGCATCCCGGTCGGCCGGACTACTCCGCGCTCAGCCTGACCGACGCCGTGCAGTGGATCACAGTCGGCCACGATCGCGCCCGGCGCCGTCTTGCGCCAGTCGCCCTGGCAGCGCTGGACCGTCGGGTCGTATTGATCGGCGGGCTGGCGCGATCGGGCAAGTCATCGGCGGCGCAGGTGCTCAAGGAACTGCTGGCGGTGCTGGGCAAGGAGGCCCATGTGATCTCCCTGGACGGTTGGCTCAAGCCTGGGACACAGCGCGGCGAAGGCACCGGCGTTCTCGACCGCTATGACCTGCCCGCTGCCGCGGTCGAGCTTGGCGCCCTCGCTCGAGCCGAGCAGCGCGTGGACTTCGAGGAGCCGGTCTACGATCGCTTCGCTCGCGACCAAGCCCCGCGTGGTGAGCGTCACTCGGTCGGCAGGGACGACATCCTCATCGTCGAGGGAGTTCCCGCGCTCTATCTGCCCGCCCTGACGTCGCCAAACCACACCCTGAAGCTGTTCCTCAACGAATCGGAGGACATCCGCGTTCAGCGGCTGAAGGACGACTACACGGCACGCGGTTATCCGGTAGAGAAGATCAATGAAATTCTGGAAAGCCGTTCCGCCGACGAAACCGCGACAATCCGTAAATCTGCGGAGTCCGCAGACCAAGTGATTGATTGGGAGAAGTGAGTGATTGTCAGCAAGACCCCCTTGCGTATGAGCTTCGTGGGCGGCGGAAGCGACCTGCCCGCCTACTACCGCGAGGAGATTGGCGCCGTCCTGTCGACGTCGATCGACAAGTACATGTACATCTGCGTCAACAAGAAATTCGATGGACGCATCCGCCTCAGCTATACGAAGACCGAGGACGTTCAATCCCGCCACGAGATTGAGCACCCGCTGGTGCGTCAAGCGCTGGACGTGGTCGGCATCGACGGGGGCATCGAGATCGCCTCGATGGCAGACATTCCGTCGAAGGGGTCCGGTCTCGGCTCGTCGAGCACCTACACCGTCGGCCTGCTGAATGCGCTGTATGCCTACCGCAACCGCTTTGCCTCAAAAGAGACGTTGGCACGTCAGGCCTGCGAGATCGAGATCGACCGCTGCGGCGAGCCGATTGGCAAGCAGGACCAATACGCGGCGGCTTATGGCGGCCTGAACCTGATCCGCTTTCACCCGGATGATTCGGTGTCAGTCGATCCCGTCATCTGCAAGCCGAGCCTGCTGCAGGAGATGGAAGACTCGACCTTGGTGTTCTTTACCGGCCGCACGCGCAGTGCTTCGGCCGTGTTGGCCAACCAGTCGGCGGCAATGCAAGCGACCGACCGCCGGGCGCTGATGCGCCGGATGGTCCAGTTGGCCTTCGAGATGAAGGAACAACTCGAGTCTGGCACGCTGGAGCATCTCGGTACGCTGCTCGATGAGAACTGGCGCCTCAAGGCCCAACTGACGGCCGGCATTTCGGATCCGCAAATCGACGGTTGGTACGCCGCTGGCATGGCCAACGGCGCGCTGGGCGGGAAGCTGCTTGGCGCCGGCAACGGCGGTTTCATGATGTTCTACGCTCCTCCAGAGCGTCACGCGCAGATCACCGCTGCGCTCGGCGACCTGCAGCCCGTGAAGTTCCGGTTCGACCGCACCGGCGCACAGATCGTTTTCTATCAACCCACCGAATGACGTCCCCCATGTCCACCGAATTCACCGTCTCCAACTACCTCGCCGCCCACGCCCGCCTCGCTCAGCAGCTGGACACCACCGCGTTCCAAAAGGGCATCGACATGGTCCGCGCCGCTTTCGAAGGCGGCAAGAAGATCCTGACCTGCGGCAACGGCGGCAGCGCGTCGACCGCATCGCACTACATCACCGACTGGAACAAGATGGTCAATCTGGCCACCGGCAAGAAGTTCCGCGGCGTGTGCCTGTGCGACAACATGGGCCTGATCACGGCCTACGGCAACGACCTGTCCTACGCCGACGTGTTCGCCGGCCAGGTGGATGCGCTGATGGACGAAGGCGACCTGCTGATTGCCGTCAGCGGCAGCGGTAACTCGCCCAACGTGCTGAAGGCCATCGAATCGGCCCGCAAGGCCGGCGGCAAGGTGCTCGGCGTCGTCGGTTACGACGGCGGCAAGATGATGCCCATGTGCGACCACAGCGTCTGGGTGAACTCCTTCGACATGCAGATGTGCGAGGACGTCCACCTGATGTTCGGCCACATGGTTATGAAGACCCTGTGCAGCACGCCGATCAAGGAGTGATCCGGCGATCCGCCTGAATCACCATCACCAGCGAAAACGGGGCCCTTGGCCCCGTTTTCACATGGCTCGGACGACGGCGCCGGTCGCATCAGTTCCTGCGGACGTACTCGGTCGGGAGCAGTTCGTGCAGTCGTGTTCGGATCGCCCGGTCAGAATACTGCCCGGCCAGCGTCTCCTCCAGCCAACCTCGCACGGTCTGCGCCGCCTCGGCGCTGTCCAAGCGCGCGATGCTCAACGCCGCGATCGACGTCGGCAGGGTGCTGTCCCGGCCGTTCAACAGTTCCTCATAGAGCTTCTCACCCGGCCTCAAGCCGGTGAACTCGATCTGGATCTCCCGCAAGTCCTTCCCGCTCATCCGAATCATCGTCTTCGCCAGATCCACGATCTTCACCGGCTCCCCCATATCGAGCACGAACACCTGCCCGGATTCGCCGATCGCCCCCGCCTGAACGACCAAGCGCGCTGCCTCCGGGATGGTCATGAAGTACCGCGTGATCTCCGGATGCGTCACCGTCACCGGCCCGCCCCTGGCGATCTGCTCCTTGAACTTCGGAATCACGCTCCCGCTGGACCCGAGCACGTTCCCGAACCTCACCGCCATGAACTTCGTCGCATGCCCCTGCCCCGCCATGTGACTGATGACGAGTTCCGCCGCCCGCTTCGTCGCCCCCATCACATTCGTCGGATTCACCGCCTTGTCCGTCGAGATCAGCACGAAGCGCTCGGCCCCAGATTCAGCCGCCGCCGTGCACGCGTGATACGTCCCCAGCGTGTTGTTCCTCAGCGCGGCCCACGCGTTCTCCTCCTCCATCAATGGCACATGCTTGTAGGCCGCCGCATGGAACACGATCTGCGGCCGGTACTTCCCGAACGTGAACCGCAGGTGCTCCAGGTCCTTCACATCCCCGATCAGCCGCACCAGCGGGATATGCGGAAACTTCTCCGACAGCTCCTGCTCGATCCGGTACAGCGCGAACTCGCTCAGCTCGTACAGCACGATCCTCGACGGCCCGTAGCGCGCCACCTGCCGGCACAGCTCCGACCCGATCGACCCGCCCGCCCCGGTGATCAGCACCGTCTTGCCGCCGATGCACTCGCTGATGCCGCCCTCGTCGAGCTGCACCGGCTCGCGCCCCAGCAGGTCCTCGGGCTCGATGTCCCGCACCTGGTTCACCGCGCGGCCCGCCAGCAGCTCCTGGCTGCTCGGCACCGTCAGCACCGCCAGCCCCGTCTTGCCCGCCAGGTCCAGCGCGCGCCGGCGCTGCGCCGTCGTCGCCGCCGGCATCGCCACGATCACATGCGTGATGCCATGCATCTCCGCCAGCCGGCCCGCGTCCTCCAGCGTGCCGATCACCGGCACGCCGGCCACGCGCGCGCCGCGCTTCTCCGCCGCATCGTCCAGGTAGCCCACCACCACCCAGCCCTGCTGGTGCTGGATGCCCGCCACCAGCAGCCGGCCCGCGTCCCCGGCGCCCATCACCAGCGCCCGGCGCTGCTCCTGCGCGCTGCCGCTGATGCGGCTGCGCATGTGCTCGTAGAGCATGCGGTAGCCCATGCGCATCGTCGCCAGCGCCATCAGCGTGAACACCGGATGCAGCGCCAGCACCGCCCGCGGCACCTTGGTCAGCTGCGCCATCAGCACCGCCACCGCCGCCACCAGGCCGGCGGTGATGCACACCGCCGCCAGCCGCTTGACCTCGCCGAAGCCGCTGAAGCGCCACATGCCCTTGGGCACGTGGAACAGCCGCAGCAGCACCCCGTACAGCGCGACGATGCCCAGCATCACCCAGTGGTCGTAACCCGGCCTGGCTTCGAACCAGCGCTCGAAGCCCAGCCGGAACAGATAGGTCGCCTGCCAGGCCAGCGCCACCGCCACCATGTCGAGCGCCAGCGCCAGCGCCTCGCGGTAGGGCCTCACGCGCGTCAGGAAGGCATCGAGGGACAACCAGTTCATCGTGTTCTCTTGTTCCGTGCTGGGTGCCCGGTGCTCAGGCCTTGATCGCGCCCAGCGTCGCCAGGATCAACCGGATGTCGCCGCCCAGGCTGGCGTTGCGCACGTAGTCCGCCGCCAGGCGCAGCTTCATCGGCATGACCACCTCGACATACTCGCGCTCGGGATCCTCCGCCCGCGCCAGCAGCTCGCTCTCGTTGCGGAAGCTCAGCGAGGCCGGATCGGTGATGCCCGGCCGCACCGACAGCACCAGCTCGCGCAGCTCCGCCGGATACAGCGCCACGTAGCGCGGCACCTCGGGCCGCGGGCCCACCAGGCTCATCGCGCCGCGCAGCACGTCCCACAGCTGGGGCAGCTCGTCGACCTTGCTCGCGCGCAGCCAGCGTCCGCTGCGGGTGATGCGCGCGTCGTCGCCGATGGTGATCTGCGGGCCCAGCCGCGGCGCGTCCACGCGCATCGTGCGGAACTTGTGGATGCGGAAGGTCGCGCCGAAGCGCCCCACCCGCTCCTGCCGGAACATCACCGGCCCCGGCGAGTCCAGCCTGACCCACACCGCCACCGCCAGCAGCAGCGGGCTCAGCAGCAGCAGGCCGATGCCGGCGCAGACGATGTCGAAGAGTCGCTTGGCCATCGGCCGTCCCCGCTCCGTGTCCCGTCCGGTCCGCTCAGGCGCCCAGCGCGCGGCGCACCGCGGCGATCACGCGCTCGACCTGCTCGTCGGTCATCGCCGTGTACAGCGGGATCGTCACCGTGCGCTCGTAGGCCTTCTGCGACTCGGGGAACATCTCCGGCGTCAGGCCGTAGCGCTCCTTCCAGTACGGGTGCTGGTGCAGCGGCACGTAGTGCACGCTGCAGCCGATGCCCTGCTCGAACAGGCGCTCGATGAACTCGTCGCGGCCGATGGGCGCGTCCTCGGTCAGGCGCAGCACGTACAGATGCCAGCTGTGGACGTCGCCCTCCGGCGCTGCGGCGGCAGGATCAGCGGCAGGTCGGCCAGCGCCTCGAAGTAGCGCGCGGCGATCTGCTCGCGGCGCCGCTGGAAGGCCGGCAGCCGCTTGAGCTGGTGCAGGCCCATCGCCGCGGCGATGTCGGTCAGGTTGTACTTGAAGCCGGGCGCGACGATCTCGTAGTACCAGCTCGGCACCTTGGCGGTGAAGCGGTCGAAGGCGTCGCGGTTGATGCCGTGCAGCCGCATCACGCGGGCGCGCTTGGCCAGCTCCGCGTCGCGGGTCACCAGCATGCCGCCCTCGCCCGTGGTCATCGTCTTGTTGGCGTAGAAGCTGAACACGGTGGCATTGCTGCCCATCGTGCCGATCAGCTCCTTCTCCAGCGTCGTGGGCAGCGCATGCGCCGCGTCCTCGACGACCTTCAGCCCATGCCGGCGCGCGATGTCCAGCAGCGTCAGCATGTCCACCGCCAGGCCGGCGTAGTGGACCGGGATGATCGCCTTGGTGCGCGGCGTGATCGCGGCCTCGATCTGGTCGAGCGCGATGTTCATCGTCTTCGGATCGATGTCCACCAGCTTCACGTCCGCGCCCATGTAGCGCACCACCTCGGCGGTGGCGGTGAAGGTGTGCGTGGTGGTGATGACCTCGTCGCCGGGCCCGATGCCCAGCGCCTCCAGCGCCAGGTGCAGCCCCGCCGTCGCGGAGTTGACGGCGATGCACTCGATCTGCGGCTCGTTGAGGAACTCGGCGAAGGCCTGCTCGAAGCGCTTGGCCTTCGGGCCGGTCGTGATCCAGCCGCTCCGGAGCGTGTCGACGACTTCCGCGATCTCCTCGTCGCCCAGCTCGGGCAGCGCGAACGGCAGGAAGGGGAGCTTCTGGTCGGGGTTCTGGCTCATGGTGTCTTGGTGATCAGCGCCAGCACGTGGCTGCGCAGGAAGGGCATCTTGTTGAGGACGCGGTAGGCGCCGGGGTGCAGCCGGCAGGCGGCGCGCGCGATCGGGGGAGCCAGCGTGACACGGCGCACCGTCGTCCGGCCCTCGGGGAACAGCGCGCGCACGCGCTTGAGCGGCACGCCCCGGACGTCGGGATTGCGCGGATTGTCGACGATGAAGTCGTACCAGAGCACCGCCCCGCCCGGCCGCAGCCAGCGCCACATCGCCTGCGCCAGGCGCTGCTGCAGCGCATCGTCCAGGATGGACGAGAACACCGTCGACTGCAGCACCAGGTCCTGGCTGCCCGGCTCGACCTCGGCCTGCGACGCATCGCCCGCCAGCAGCCGCACCTGCTGCGGCAGCGCGGCGCGGGCCGCCTCCAGGCGCTCGGGCAGCAGCTCGATGCCGGTCAGGTGTTGCGGCAGCAGGCCCAGCCGCAGCATGTCCATCAGGTTGCCGCCAGCGCCGCAGCCCACCTCGGTCATCCGCCAGCCGCTCACCGGCGCGTCGGCCTCGGGCATCGCCGCGCGGTGCGCCGCCAACAGCCGCAGCATCGCCGCCTGGCGCTCGTGCAGCATCTGCCAGACCTCGGGGGCGCAGCAGGCTGTAGCGCTCCAGCCCGGCCAGCCGCTGGTCGCGGCGGGCGTAGCGCTGGGCGATGGCCTCGAGTTCTCGGTCCTGGGTCATGGCAAAGGTCCTCGCGGCAGCTCAGGACACCGCGTCGATGAAGCGCTGCGCCAGCACCGGGTAGGTGTGATTCGCCAGCACGAACTCGCGACCGCGGCGCCCCATCTCGGCGCGCTCCCCGGCCGGTACCGCGGCCAGCGTCAGCAGGCCGTCGGCGACGGCCTTCGGGTCCTGCGGCGGCACCGTCAGCCCCGCGCCGGCCTCGGCCACCGGATCGTTGCCGGCCTCCACCGAGTGCAGCACCGGCCGCTGCGCCATCAGGTAGTCCATCAGCTTGTTGGGCGCGATGCCGAAGCGGTAGATCGGCGTGCGCTGCCAGCCGATGTAGGCGATGTCGAAGCCCTTCAGCAGCGACGGGATCTGCGCCTTGGGGATCGCCGGGAACATCGCGACGTTCCCGATCGCCTCGTCCCGCACACGCGCCTCGAGGTGCTCGCGCAGATGACCGCCGCCCACCAGCACGAAGCTCAGCGCCTTCGCGGCCGGGTCGGCGCGCTCCTTCAGCAGCTTCGCCGCGTCGAGCAGCACGTCCAGCGCGTTGGGCTCGCCCATCGAGCCGGCATAACCGACGACGGTGCGACCGGCCGCGCGCTCGGCGTCCAGGTGCGCCTGGATCGCGGGCTCGAGCGGCTCGCCGTGCTCGGACCATTCATCCAGCGTGATGCCGTTGGGCACGATGTGCAGCTTCTTCAGGTCGAGCCCGTGCGCGGCCATGTGCGCGTGGACCTTGGGCAGCATCGAGACGACGACGTCGGCATCGCGGTAGGCGTCGTTCTCCGCCTTCTGGCAGAGCATCGCGAACGGATGCCACTTCGACATGCCCGACAGCTCGATCGGCGACAGCGGCCACAGGTCGTGGACCTCGTAGACCAGCTTGGCCTTCGCCAGCTTGGCCACGCGGCGCGCCACCCACACGTCCATCGGATAGGTGCTGGAGGCGATGACCACGTCCGGCGCGAACTCGCGCGCCAGGATGTCGGCGTCCTTCCAGACCTGGCGGCAGAAGGACCAGATGTTCTTGACCCGGCCCATGCCGTTGCCCTGGTACTCGGGCGTGTCGTAGAAGAGGTAGTTCACGCCGCTCATCGCGGCCATGCCGGGCTCGGGCTGGGTCGTGCGCACGTGCGAGTAGGACGCGCCCAGGATCAGCGCCTGGTGCCCGGCCCGGACCCATTCGCGGGCCAGGTAGAACGGGCGGAACTCCATGCCGTGTTTCGGCGAGCCGGCGTAGTGGTTGATCAGCAGCAGCTTCATGGGGACGTCGGGGAAAGGCTCTCGCGGGTCGGGCGCCTCAGGCGCGTTGCAGGCGGTCGACGAAGCGGGCGACGGCGGGACCGAACATCGCATGCGCCGCCACCCAGGCGCGGTTGGCCGCGCCCAGTCGGTCGGCGTCGACCGCCTGGCCGGCCACGTCGGCCTGGCCGACCAGCATCCGCAGGCGGTCGGGCAGCGCGCCCAGGTCCTCGTCGTCCTTCAGGATCAGGCCATGGCGGCCGAGCAGCGTGTCGGGCTGCCCCAGCGCCAGGCTGCCGGCGGTGCCCAGCAGTTCGTGGTTGGCCGGCAGGTCGGACAGCAGCGGCAGGCACTCGTGCGCCATCGCCTCCAGCACCGACACCGACACTGAATCGCTCTCCGGCAGGCTCAGGAACCAGCGCGCCGGCGCATAGCGGCGCCCTTGCGAGGTGGCGTCCAGCCGCCCGGTGAACTCGACCCGCTCCGCCAGGCCCAGCGCGCGCACCTGCTCCTCCAGCGCGGCGCGCAGCGAGCCGTCGTTGGCGACGACCAGGCGCGCCTCGGGCTGCTTCGCGGCAATCGCGGCGAAGACCTCGATCACGCGGTGCGGGCGGTAGATCGGCTCCAGGCCGCGGTTGGCGTAGAACAGCCAGGGCTGCTTGCGCACGTTCTGCTTGGGCAGCTGCTCCAGGCCGAAGGGGAAGGTCATCACCTCGGCCGCGCCCAGCTCGCGCATGCGGGCGCTCATGAATTCGGAATCGGAGGTCGTCACCGCGCAGGCCTTGAGCACCTGCGTCGTCAGCCAGCGGTAGGCCCAGCCCTGGCCGGGCGCGACCAGGATGTCGCTGCCCCAGGCCGAGCCGGCGATCCGCGCGCGCAGCTTCCAGCCGCGGCGCGCGGCCCAGGCCAGCGTGCCGTGCGAGGTCAGGTAATGCGCATGCAGCCAGTCGGCATCGACCTTCTTGAGCCACGCCCCCAGCGCCGGCAGCTGCTTGAGCACCGCGATGTTGCCGCCGCCATGCGCGGGATCGGTGTTGAGCGCGAGGCGGCGGTCCTCGGGGATCAGGAAATGGAACTCGGGCGCGAAGCCGCGGGTGGACGCGGCCCACAGCTCGATCTCGCGGCGCTGCGACAGCGCGCGCGCCCATTTCAGCAGGTGGGGACTCTCGCCGTCCCCGATCAGGACCAGTCTCATGCAGGCACTCCATGGGCGACGGGCCGCGGCGCCGAGCCGCGCACCAGCCACGCCAGGTAGATCGCGAAATAGATCGGCAGCAGCACCGCGATGGCGCCGAGCGCCGTCGTCAGCGCGCCGCCGGCACTCAGCACCAGCGCGACCGGC
>NZ_VOSR01000329.1:0-1695 GCF_007997345.1 Mitsuaria sp. TWR114 | reverse complement strand
TGCACGGCGTGGGCGTGTCGGTCACGAACGCGCTGGCCAAGCGGCTGCAGGTGACCGTCTACCGGGAGGGCCAGGTCGCGACGCTGGCCTTCTCCGGTGGCGACGTCGTCGAGCCGGTGGCCACGCGCAAGGCCGACCTCAAGGCCGGCGATCGCAAGCAGGGCACGACGGTGCGCGTCTGGCCGGACGCCAAGTACTTCGAGAGCGCCGACCTGCCCAAGAACGAGCTGGTCCATCTGCTGCGCTCCAAGGCCGTGCTGATGCCCGGTGTCACCGTGACGCTGACGCAGGAGAAGAGCGGCGAGACGCAGACCTGGACCTACAAGGGCGGCCTGCGCGACTACCTGATGCAGTCGCTGCCGGCGGATCCGCTGATCCCGCTGTTCGAGGGCGAGCAGTTCGCCACCGCCTCCGAGAGCGAGAACTTCGCCGAGGGCGAGGGCGCGAGCTGGTGCGTGGCCTTCACCGAGGAGGGCCAGGTCATGCGCGAGAGCTACGTGAACCTGATCCCGACGGTGGCCGGCGGCACGCATGAATCGGGCCTGAAGGACGGCCTGTTCGGCGCGATCAAGGGCTTCATCGAGATGCACGCGCTCGCGCCCAAGGGCGTCAAGCTGATGGCGGAGGACGTGTTCTCGCGCGCCAGCTTCGTGCTCTCGGCCAAGGTGCTGGACCCGCAGTTCCAGGGCCAGACCAAGGAACGGCTGAATTCGCGCGACGCGCTGCGGCTGGTGTCGGCCTTCGTCAAGCCGGCGCTGGAGCTGTGGCTCAACCAGCATGTCGAGCACGGCAAGAAGCTGGCCGAGCTCGTCATCAAGCAGGCGCAGACCCGCCAGCGCGCGGCGCAGAAGGTCGAGAAGCGCAAGAGCTCCGGCGTGGCCGTGCTGCCCGGCAAGCTGACCGACTGCGAGAGCACCGACCTGCTGCACAACGAGCTGTTCCTGGTCGAGGGCGACTCGGCGGGCGGCTCCGCCAAGCTGGGCCGCGACAAGGAGACGCAGGCCATCCTGCCGCTGCGCGGCAAGGTGCTCAACGCCTGGGAGGTCGAGCGCGACCGGCTGTTCGCCAACAACGAGATCCACGACATCTCGGTGGCCATCGGCGTGGACCCGCACGGCAAGAACGACGAGCCCGACCTGTCCGGCCTGCGCTACGGGAAGATCTGCATCCTCTCGGACGCGGACGTCGACGGCGCCCACATCCAGGTGCTGCTGCTGACGCTGTTCTTCCGCCACTTCCCCAAGCTGATCGCCACCGGCCACGTCTACGTGGCGCGGCCGCCGCTGTTCCGGGTCGACGCGCCGGCGCGAGGCAAGAAGCCGGCCGCCAAGCTCTACGCGCTGGACGAGGGCGAGCAGACGGCGATCCTCGACAAGCTGCGCAAGGAAGGCGCGCGCGAGGGCAGCTGGAGCATCAGCCGCTTCAAGGGCCTGGGCGAGATGAACGCCGAGCAGCTCTGGGACACGACGCTCAATCCCGAGACGCGTCGCCTGCTGCAGGTGCAGTACGGCGATCTGGACTTCGCCGACACCGAGGGCGCCATCAACAAGCTGATGGGCAAGGGCGAGGCGGCCGCCCGCCGCGAGCTGATGGAGCTGCACGGCGACGCCATCGAGGTCGACGTCTGAGGACCCTATGCCCCCACGCTCACTTCGTTCGCTGCCCCCCGAGGGGGTGCTCAACGCCCTTCGGGCG
>NZ_VOSR01000328.1:0-572 GCF_007997345.1 Mitsuaria sp. TWR114 | reverse complement strand
TGCAGCGGATGCAGCAGGCGAGCGCCGCGGCGGACTGGTCCGACGTCGACGACGCGATCATGGACCTCCTGGGCTTGCCCGAGGTGCAGGACGAGCCGGTGCTGTTTCGCAACCTGGAGCGGATCGTCAGCGATGACGCGCTCAGGCGCCTTTGCCGGATCGAGGCGTTGGCCCAGCAGGACGAGGTGCAGCGATATCGCGCGCTGTGGGCACGGCAAGGCCCCGCGGCGGGCACCGGGCAGGCCACCTCGGCCGGCAGCGACGCGCAGCGCCGCGGCGACGCCGTGGAAGCGCTTGCCGCGCAGGCGCTCGAGGTCCTGGCCGCGCGTCTGAATGCGGGAGAGGACCCGCCGCGCTACCGCGTGGCGACTTCCTTGAAGGTGCCGTCGTCGATCCCCGGCGATCCGCGGCGCGCCAAGAGCGAGTGGGATGTCGCCCTGCTGCGGCGCCACGACGCCAGTACCTGGGACCTGCTGCTGCTGGTCGAGGCCAAGGCCTCGGCCGATGCGGCGACCACCGACCTGCCCCGGCTGCTGCGCGGCCTGCGGCTGCTGGCGCAGGCGGACCCGCGG
>NZ_VOSR01000327.1:0-19447 GCF_007997345.1 Mitsuaria sp. TWR114 | reverse complement strand
CGGATAAATCAGCATTTCCCTAGCAGTCCCTTGTACTTATCGAGCGGCATGTTAACCGTCGGGGCAATGGAGTAGTGGCCTGGGCGATCGTGAACGAGCTTTAGCCCCTGAGGCATCGGTGTTGCTGCGTTGAACTGCCAGACCCAGCCGCTCATGTCTCGCTCGGCCAGTCCTTGCTCATTGAACACGCTGACGCCCGCGTTGTTCGCGATGACCACGACGATGTCGTTGACCTTCGTCAGGTCGACATCGTGTGGCCTGATATTGCTGAGCCTCGGGCTGCCAGAGTTGCCGAGGCGGAAGACGTCTTCGGGGCAGATGTAGAACGACTTGGGGAACATGAACCTCTCCTGATGAGAGGCCAGTGGACCGGCCAGCCGCGGTGCAGCCTAGTGACGTAAGCCACGTCGACTCTGCTGGAGCCGAAGTCGTAAGGCTGTGTACGAAGCGACGCAGAAGCGCTGAACGAGACAGAGAATACGAGCAGCAGCATTCGCGGTTCTCAGACCTTACCGCCCGCGAGTTGCGGTTCCTAGGGGCAATGACGGCGGCCGTTGAGGTGGATGTTGCTTGTGCTCAGGCCGTGTTTGACCCGGGTCATTTCCATGGAAACTGACCCCGTGAACGACCGAGGACGCTGCGAAGCCGCCTCTCGCCGGCGTCAGGCAGCTTCAGGCTGATGTGAGACGTTCGCGGCTCAGGACATTGGCGACCGCTACCGCCTAAAGCGGTCCACTCGACGCGGCCCACCTGATCGGCCGCTTTCTTCCCTAGAACCTGCCTCTCGACGCTGATGTCGCTGTCAGGTAAGCGTGCTGGGAAGTCAGGTTGACGTCGGGCAGCGGCTTAGGCGTCACGCCAGTTGAGGACAGCTTCAGTCAGAGCGCGGTCCCAACACTCCTGTGTGACTACCTCGGCATGTTCGGTGGATAGGTACTCAAGAAACGCTGCGACGACGGTGCGTTGCTTGGCACTGAGGAGCGAAAACTCCGAGCCGACTGGACCCGCTGAGAACCGATTGATGAATCGCATCATGAACAGGTCACCAATGCTGTCTGTGGCGTCACATGCGGCGATCTCCATCAGCCGTGGGAGCAGATAGGCCATTGCCGAAGGGGTTAGATAGCACAGCGGACCCCACGCAACAGTCCCAAAGTCGGCGGCGACGAGCTCCTCGCGCGCTTTGCCACCGAGCATTTGCTCGTACTCATCGCGCTCAGGCTCATAGAGGTCGGCTTGAATGTAGGCCGATGGCTTTGCGAAGCATGCGAATGCCTCTGCTGCCTCTGCAAAATCAAAGTTCAACCTCATGATGCCGGACGTTTACTAGGAAGACCGCTTCTGGCGGAACTCTGGCGCTCGCGACCGGTCTTTCGGCCGACCGCTCAGCGGCGTTGTGCGGCTATTGTGAGCCTGAGGGCCCTGAAACAAGTACGACACCGTATCGAGTTCCATCCTCACCTCCATGGGTTCGTGGATGCGTGCTTGCAGATGGACGCCTACGCGCCGCTTTGCGGGACACGCGACGGGCTGTCCGACGGATATTCACCCCTGGGACGGTTCCGGGGGAGGCGGCTTGATGGGCACCCACACGCGAAAGCGGGTTGCCGCCGTCCTTGAACAGGATGCGCCACCCACGCGCGATTGCCGGGCCCGACCGCTTGCGATTCGCCCGCCTCTCAAGGCGGATGTCACACGGGGTATAGCCTGGAGCGCATGGACGAGCCGGGTTGCCAGCGACATCTCCACCGGCGTGCCGATGGGAGCTATCTGGTACTCCGGGGTGACGCCTCATGAGGAGGTATCGATCGCACGAACAGTACGGGTACAGCGCTGTCCCGCAGCACCAACTGGGCGTCCCCGCCAAGCAGCAGTTTGCTGGGATTGCGCCGGCCATGCGTTCCCAAAACGATCAGACCACAATGCTGGGCGACGGCCTGCGCAACGATGATGGACGCAGCGTTGGATTCAACCGTCTCATGCATGAAAAAGGAGACCTGGACACCCTGCCGCTGAGCTTCCAATGCTGCTTTGGCGAGCAGCTCCTGCCCGTAGTCTCGAAGGCTTTGCCGGTGCTCCTGGAAGTCTCCAGCCGTCTGGAGGAACAGTGGTTCGACATCGATCACGTTCAAGAGAACGAGGCGTGCCTTCATCGCGCCGGCCAACCGTAGGGCACACGCGAGTCCGGCGTCTGATGATCGGCTCCCGTCAATCGGAACGAGGATCGCCTCACACATGGCAAGCCTTCGACTTCTTCTCGCGTTTGCGACGGGAATCTTTCGGGATCAGTTTCGCGCTGTCCTTTGGGACGTGGGCCGGCCTTCCGCCATCGGTGGTGAATGCATCTTCAGCTGCCTCGTCCGACGAGAGGGGAGGATTCGGCGGAGCAGCCCGTGGTTGATTGTTCACGGTCGCCTCGCTTTAGGTGGTGCGCCGGATGCAGGTGACAAGCGCGGCAAGTATCGATAGGCCCGAGGCCTTTTGGCTCCTGTACTCAGCCCAAACGTCGGCGACGAACGTTGCCTGGCTCAAGACGACTGCGACCAGCCAGAGTGATATGCCCCAACCGATGGCCCCCTCGGCGATGAGCACGGCACCCAGCACTCCGAGCGGGACAACAGAAAAGAGGAGAAGAGCGTTCATGAGGGATGCTCCGTGATTAGCGACCGACCGACAATCACAGCGTCCTCCTTCTGAGCGGTGATGTCTGTGTGGTAACAAACACGGCAGAGCCATCGAATACACGTCGTTCGGCGGGTCCTCTGGTCACGGTGCGCCGACGTGGTGCGTTGTCATCGCGCGCGTGGAAAGACCATGAAGCGTGATGGAAAAGGCGACCGTCCAGAGCGTCACGCCAGCAAGCAATGCAGCTACGTCGCCAGGTACGCCCTGGCTCAGCACGTACAGCAAGTAGTACACGGAGCCCACCCCGCGAATCCCGAACCATCCCAACATGATGCGCTGCCGCGAGGTAAGCTGCTCTCCGACAATCGCCACAGCGACTGAGACGGGCCGCAGAAGGAGCAGACTCAATGCGATGGCGCCGAGGATCAGCGGCGACAGCGGCACGAAAGGCAGCATGGCGCCGACCAAGATGATGAGGCCCATCTCGGCAACCTTCTCGAGTTGATCGTTGAAACGCCCAACAGATTCCTTCATTGTCGCGCTCGCGTGATGAGAGTGCGTCGCAACGGCCTCATAGGGATGTCCCGAGACGTCGGCATGCCCGCCGAGGGCTTGTTCCCGTCGGCGCGGCTGCTCAGCGCCCCTTCCGAACGCGATGCCCGCAGCCAGAACGGCAAGAAAGCCGGAGGCTGACACATACAGTGCCGCGCCGTAAGCGACGCCGATGAGCCCCAGTCCGATGAAGGCGTCCAGGCCAATGGCCTGCCGATACCGGCTCCGCAGAAACACCACGGCCCAGCCCATGAGGGCGCCAAAACTTCCCCCGATTGCGACGCCGGCCACCGGCGTCCAGATCAGATCGACGGCTGTCCACTGAAGCCAATCAAAATGCCAAATCGCCCGGTCGCCGGTAGCCCGCAGTACGGCCAGGCCAAGAATCACAAACGGAAGCGCTGCGGCATCATTGAGCGCCCCCTCAGCGGCCAGACTGAAGCCGACGCGCTCCGGGTCTTTTCCCGCGTCGGTATGCACGCTGGACGCCAGCACGGGATCGGTCGGAGCGAGGATGGCCCCCAGCAGAATCGCCGCCCCGAGCGGCATCTGCAGAAGGACCACGCCCACAATCGCGGTCAGTCCCACCATGACCGCTAACGACAGGAACGCCAGTCTTAAAGGGAGCCGCCAAAGGCGATCGAAGAACGGTACACCCAGCCTTAGCCCGACCGCAAAAAGCGATATCGCCAAGCCCAGCTCCGCCGATCGCAGGAGCAGCTCGGAACGGGAGAACGGATCGGGGCGGAATATATCGAGTACACCCGGGCCGAGCACCCAGCCGATACCCAGATAGATCATGGCGCTGGTCAGTTGCATGCGGCCAAGAAGGGTCCCCAGGAGCACCATGCCCAGAAGCAACGCTCCGAAAAGCAGCATCCATGCCGCAAAACTCATACAAGTTCTTCCGAAGCCATTAAATCTGTTGCAAGAGGACGCTCTGGATCTATGGCTGGCTCACATTGAGAGACGTGCTCGGCTTGGGTGTGGCGACGCCGGCCAGTGCAGGGGGAGGGCAACTTCGTTTGCTCGGGCTTTTGGGCTTCGTCGCTGCAGTGGTGATGCACGGACATTGCGGATGTCGTTCGAGGAAGCTATATGGTGCGGAGGCGGCTCGGTTAGGCTCAGGCCGCAACAACCGCGCCCGCTGCTGCTCTAGCCTGCGCCGTTCCCGTGGAGGCGTCGGTGCGACAACGAACCTAGCCGCAAGACGTCGATCCAGCCTCTTCTTCGTGTACCGGCTGTCGTCGGATCTCCAACCAACATTCGAAGGCCCGCCGATGGTGTCGACAGAACTTGCGCGCCAGAACGAACTCCTTGCCGCACTTTCGGAGGAAGAGTTGTCGCGATGGCTTCCAAATCTGGAAGCGGTGCAGGCGCCGCTCGGTCAGGTGATCTACGAATCGGGAGGTCACCTGTCCCACGTCTACTTCCCTACGACGTCCATCGTGTCTCTTCTTTACGTACTCGAGGACGGCGGCTCCGCGGAAATCTCCGTTGTGGGTTATGAGGGCGTGCTGGGTGTGTCGCTCTTTATGGGCGGTCAGACTACTCCCAGCCGCGGCGTGGTGCAAAGCGCGGGGGAACTGCTGCGGCTACGATCCGACTTCATGCTCGCGGAATTCAACCGAGCGGGGAACGTGATGCACCTTCTGCTCCGCTATACGCAGGCTCTGCTCACGCAGATGTCCCAGACGGCGGTCTGCAATCGGCATCACTCCTTGGATCAGCAGCTTTGCCGCTGGCTGCTCCTGAGCCTGGACCGGCTCCACGGCAACGATCTTGTCATGACGCAGGACCTCATCGCCAACATGCTCGGGGTGCGGAGAGAGGGCGTCACCCAGGCGGCAGGCAATCTTCAAGATGCTGGGCTGATAAGTTACCGCCGTGGACATATCCGGGTGCTCGACCGTGCCGGTCTCGAGCAACGCACCTGTGAGTGCTACGCAGTGGTGAAAGCCGAGTACGTCCGCCTGCTGAAACCCGGCTCGGGTAATTCAGTGCAACAGGTAAGCGCCCCTCGATAGTCGGCGTAGTCGGCGTAGTCGGCGCCTGGCTGGTCGAACAACAATGGCCGCGGCAATCTATGGTGAAAAGACGTCGGATCAGCGCCGGGAACCGCTGGAAGAAGGCCTCCTCCTGTTTCGGCTCACCAATGGCCCCGGACAGCCGGAGGAATTCGGATGGCCGGGCCTACGCCGAATCGAACGCCTCGCCAGAGAACGAAGCCTGAGCCCCGTTCGATGCTGTGCTCCCTTTCGACGCACACGTTAGGAAGGCTGCCGTTCAAGAGTTCGCCCGCCACTGGTTCCCACATGCGAACCGGCGTGCTTCTCGAGCGCCAAGATCAGGCGTGCTGCATGCGACTGCCCTCGGTCCAGCGCCGCAGCTCCGGTTAGGTGGTGCTCAGCCCCATAACCCGCGACGCGGGGGACGCGCTTCCGGTACTGAACGCTTGTGGGGCCGCAGGCATTTCAAGCACGCCGGTCGGCAAGTTCTCCATGCGTTTACGCGTTAGCGGGCTCCCTTACCTGTCGAACTGGGCCCACGTCGTAATTCGCGCGGAGTTGGGTTTGCCAGAGGACAGCGGGCCATCCCGCCCTACATCAAGGCGCTCATCATGAACAGCAGTACATCGGCTTCCGAGTCCATTCGTCCTACGGCCTCGAAGCCTGAGAACGAGAACGACGATCCCGTCGGTGATCCCATTGCGAACCAATCGCCGGAGGGCGTTCGCACCGGCGACGCATCGGACGAATCGAACTCCGGCGCCGAGCGAACCGGCAATGACGGCAAGAAGCGTTCGACGCAAGAGGACACAGAGGGCAAGCCGCAAGAGCTGCCTGAAAGCAGCGACGTGCCTCCCGACGACGATGCCACTGCACGTCCTGTACCAGATGCGGCCGGTCAGGCGCGGCGTGGAATCTCAGATGCGGATCTGCCGCAGTCCGCGCGCGGCTGACCGGCGCTGCCGCAACGCATCTCCTCTTCCAGCCAAGCCAGGGTGAGGAAAACCGGTTCCCTTGTGCATCGCGCGTGCACCTGCCGATATGGCCATCTGCGGTCAGCCGGTCGTAAGCACGCGCAGGATGTCCGGATACCAGCTGCAGTTCAGTCCAAGGGTTTCGTCAAAGGCCGCCTCCCTGTTTCGCCCTTCCAGACGAGCGGAGTGGATGCCCAGCAGCCGCCAGGGAAACCCCGGCTGGGCCGCATCCCGCGTCACGACCGGGGCTCCGCTGAGACCTCGATGCGTCCGCGCATCCGTCAGGAAATATCCCTCTCCGCCGAAGCGCCAGCCGTAGGGGGACGCCACGATGCCGGATCGAGCCACCGGTAGGTGATGCAATTCATCGTGAAACCCCATGGGGAACCCGACGATCAGCACCGGCGTACCCAAGCCGATGTCCCGTTCCAGCTCCGGCATCTCTTCGGAGGGAAAGGCGTGCCAGACCGCCTTGTCCGGCATCTGTTCCCGTCGGAGCTTGAGAGTCGCGACGTCGACGTCTCCCGCCGCGTCCCTTCCCTGTCTCCACGCTGCGGTGCCCGCTTCATACAGAGGAAGGGCAGCACTCGCGACTGTCGCCAGATTGTTGCCGTCCGTATGGAAATCAACCTGTATCAGATCGGGATAGTGACCGCTCGACGGATCGATGAACACGTGCCGGCAGGTGACCAGAAAGACCTCCTCGCCGCGTTGCTGCAGGAAGCCCGTGGCGCGCGTCAAGGCTCGACCGCCCTGCAAGGTGCTAAGCCGGACCACAGCGAGCAGCAGCGGATCAACGGACTTCATCGCGGGCCGTAGAGGCGGGCGCTAGGCATCGGCCCTCCTCTTTCGCCACCCCGTGTTGTCGTACGCGCGGCCAGCTTGACCAGGTACATGGCTGCGTCTGCTTTCCTCACGAGGTCCTCTGCCTGGTCACCGTCGGCCGGAAAGTTGCTGGCGCCGATGCTCACGCCTTGCGTCAGGACGGTGCCAGCCACGGTCCACGGCCGAGCAACGGCCGCGACGATCTTGGAGATCAGGCGTCCGACGCCGTCGCTTGGAACGTTCTCCGCAATGATGACGAACTCGTCGCCGCCGATGCGGCAAACGGTGTCACTTGCTCTCAGCGTCGCCTTGAGGACGCCGGCCACGTGCAGCAGCAACCGGTCGCCGACTTCATGCCCGAGTTGATCGTTGGTCTTCTTGAAGTCATTGAGGTCCAGGAAGAGAACTGCCAGGGGCGTCGAGTTCCGCTTGGCGAGTTCGAGCTCGTGGGTCAACCTGTCCCAAAGGACAATGCGGTTGGGCAACTGGGTCAACGGATCGGTCTCGGCAACCCGCACGGCCTGCTCAAGCGCGGCGTGCGCGGAGTCGGCTTCTCTTACAGCGCGCAGGTTCTGATCATGGAGCTCCGTGTACAGGCGCTCGTTCTCGAGCACCATCCAGTACAAAGCTCCCAGCCGCTCCTCGCTGCGCGCCTGCGCGATCTGGGTCAGAAGCTTCTCGAGGGTGTGCTCGGCCTCCCTGATTTCGCGCTTGACCTGCGCAAGGCGCAGAACTGATTCGGCTTCAGTGCTCATCACTCTCTTCCTGTCTGGAGGAATGGGAACTCGCCTGATCGTCAGCTTGGCACTGCACATCGTGCCCCTGCTGCCAGGCGTCCTTTCGCTTCTGCCACAGGTCTATGCAGTCCCCCCGTGGCCGAGGGGCGATTCAGCTGTTCGTCCATGGGATTTACATCACGCTCCTCCCCTCGCGCGGCGGCCTTGGCTCCTTGACGTTGGAGTTCGGCGCGCTCGGCAGTGGGGAGGCTGTCCTTCTGATCGCGACCGGCGGCGTGCTGCTTCGGTTCGGACCTGCGCTTCATGGTCGCCTCCCTCTCCGGTAGAGCCATGCCGTGAAACGCGGCAAGTGGCGATCCAAGCCTAGGCCGGGATCAGAAACATATTTCCCGCCGGCTCGCCATCCATGCTTGAATGCTCAGCACTGACATGCGCGCGGCGTCGCGTCGGCCAGCTTGCGTGGCCGCCATCAACGACGACCAGGTCGCTCCGCCAGGGAGCTCTTTCGAAAGCGCGACATGTTCGTCAAAGCCGGACTTGCCCACATTGGCGGGCTGCAGATTTCATCCTTCGACGTCATCTACGTCTGTCCGTCCCACTCCGAGCTGGGAACACTGATCTTCAGGCGGCGTCACGCCCCACCCAGACGAGCCCTCTTTATCGACCTGCCCAAAGATCCGAAGCACGGAACGATCGAGCGGATCCGTGACGCGCTGGACCCACTGCGGCACTCCGACGATTGGCTACCGTGATCGGAACCCATCATCGGCGGCCGCGGTCAAGTGATGGCCTGCCGCCCGATCGCCCTTTTGACCCAAGCATCTCCCCAACCCTCGCCGTGCCGCTGGGGATGCCATGAGGAAGGCGCTGATGAACAAACTCATGACTGTCGACTTCAAGCACACGATGCTGTTCAGCGGGCGTGTCATCAAGGTCTGTGCCGACTTTGATGTAAGCGGGAAGTTCCTGAGTTGGAACGCCACCTTCTACGTTGCGCCTCAGTTCTTCGAGATGACGGGATGCGTGCAGAGAACTCAAGGCGAGACCGATTCCCAGACTGTTGTGTTGTCGATCGGTCAGGCGCTGAACGCAAGGTTCGCGTGATGCGGCACGGCGACGCAGGCCCGTTGCCGTATGCAAAGTCGCTCGGTGCAACGCAGAAAAGCGCAGGGAACCAGGCGACGGGCCGCAACCAAGGAGCAGCAGATGCGACTCTTCAAGTCCGTGGATTTTCGGCACGAGTGCCGTGTGAGCGCCTCCGCCACCGGGCTGGCGAAGGCGTGCGTTGACTTCAGCGCAAGCGGAGCGCTGCTGGTTTGGATCGCAACGGTCAATCGCTCGGAGCAGGTTTTCGAGTTGGAAGGTTCTACCTACCGCGCGGACGACGAGTCCGAGCGCGAGGCCGTGATACGGGCGGTCTCGATGGCAATCGATACGGCAATCGCGGCCGCCTGAAAGCGCGCGGAGTACATGATGTTCCGGCGCCTTTGCCAAGGCGGTCGCAGGCCGGAGCTTGTGCCGCCTGAGGACTACGAGGTCGCTCGATCAGCCCGGGGCCTCAGGGTGACCAGGGTCGCGGCATGCCCGGGATCCGGCGTATCACGCCCAACAAGGAAGTCGGATGACCATCCCGCAGCCTCCACGGTCCGTCCTGGTGGTCGACGACGTACCTGACATGTCGACGTCGCTTGGCTTGCTGCTAGCGGGGCTCGGATTCAGCGTGCGGACGGCGCAATCGGGGGAGCAAGCGCTCTGCTTGATCCGGGACGACCCGCCAGACGCCGTGATCTCGGACATCGAGATGCCAGGCATCGGAGGTATCGGACTCGCTCAGGCGATCAAAAGGGACTCGAGCATCAACGCGTTGCTGATCGGGATCTCGGGTTCGGCTCAGAGCCTGCGCGACGCCGCCGACCTCTTCGACCACACGCTGCTGAAGCCTGTGTCGATCGAGGCCTTGGAGGAGCTGCTCCCTCATGGGGACTGGAACATATGACACTCCTTCGGACCGCGCATGGCGCATGGAACGCCGAAGAGGTCGGTGAACTCGTGGATGGCTTTGCCAAGCACATCACCCAATATGGGATCGTTCTGCTGGATCCCTTGGGGCGAATCACCGGATGGAGCGAGGGGAGCTACCGCATCACCGGCTTCTCGGCTGAGGAGGTGTTGGGCCGCGGCTTCTCGATATTGTTTGCGGACGAGGACGTGAGGGCTGAACTGCATCGCCACGAACTCAATGCCGCAGCAATGCTGGGAGCCGTTGAGGATGAGCGATGGCACGCGCGCAAGGATGGATCGGCCTTCTGGGCCAGTGGCATGACCTTCTCCAGGCGTCAGCACGGCCGTCATCTTGGCTTCGCCAAGCTGTTTCGTGATGCCACCCACCTACGCCTTCGAACTCAATGGCTCGAGAACGAAGTGCAGCGCCTGGAGCGACAGCATCACGATCAAACGGTCTTCATCGGGACGATTGCGCACGAGTTGCGCAATCCGCTGCAGCCGATCGGCCTTGCCACAAGACTGCTTGCGTTGTCGGTCGATCCCAAGCAGATCGAACAGGCAGCGAAGGTGATCCGTCGGCAGGTCGCGTTCGTCGAGAGACTGGTCGAGGATCTGGTCGACATGACGCGAGTGAGCGAAGGCCGGTTGAATCTGCGCTACGAAGACGTGCTGTTGCAGCCGTTGGTGGAGGAGGCGATCGAAGCATGTCGCCCGTCTGCGGTCGCCGCCAGCGTCGAGCTTCTCAGCGTTCTTCCGCCGGTGATGGTGCGAGTACAGGTCGACAGTGGCCGTATCCATCAGGTTGTCACCAACTTGTTGAACAACGCGATCAAGTTCACTCCCCGTGGTGGTCGTGCGTCGGTGCTGGTCAACGTCGACGGAACTCACTTCCTGATCAAAGTGCTGGACACCGGCTGCGGTATTGGGCCGGAGCTTCAGCCTCGCATCTTTGACATGTTCACGCAGGCTGACGGCGCGGACTCCGGGCGGGGGCATGGCCTGGGAATCGGCCTCGCCCTCGTGAAGGAGATCGTCTCCTTGCACGGAGGAACCGTTGAGGTCAGAAGCGAAGGCCGCGGCCGTGGCAGCGAGTTCATTGCGAGACTACCGATCCTGAGACAGGCGCCGCGAACACTAAACTAGAGGGAGCAAGTCCGCCCGTCGCGGCTAAGCGCCAACTTTGACGGCCGCTGCAGGGCGGCGATTCAGGTGAGGCGGAAATCTGTAGCGGGTCGAAAGTACGTCGGTCTGTTCAAGGAGCGGCTGTTTCTCATTGCCTCACGCGGTGAGCGCTGTCGGAAGGCCTGGAAGACTGCTTCACCGCGACAGCGGTCGGCGCCGTTGGCGCGCTGCGTCCGTGCCAATGGCCGCTTTACGCCAGGCCTCGTGCAGTTGTCTCTTTGCCGCGGATGACGGCAATCGCTGCGAAGCTGCCGCTCGCCGGCGTCAGCGGCTTCAGGCTGAGGCTGTGTGGAAACGCTGTTTGACTTGAGGCGTCCCCCGACCACGGACACACGCGAGTCCTGAGAAGCGCCAATGCGCTCTCCGAGGACTGTCTGCGGTGAATTGGCGATAACGACGCTAGCGCCTATCCAAAGTCGGATTCAAGTCTGGCCATCGCAGCGATGGCGACGCGTGCAGCGAACTCCGCTTCTTGCACCGAGGGATGGCAACCCGCCAGGGGGACCCGGACCTCTTCGTCGCCGCCCTCGCCAGCTACCAACATCACCAAGATGGCTCGAAATTGGCCCAAGCTGACGAGCTCGGTTTCAATTCGAGCGCTGAATTCTGTTGGATCGTCGGCCAAGTCTTTATGCATCGCAGTGAGACCGCATCTAGAGCCAGGTGATCTTGGTCGGATCGCTGTCACGCCTATCGGCTTCGATGGTCGAGTGCGTCCGCCGGGCATGGCTAATCCTACTGCGATGTGCGGACGCGAGGTCCGCACAGTCAAGCTCACATGGCGCGATGTCTGATGATCGGTGGCACGTCCTCCGCCTTGCCGACGCTCGCGCAAAAGAGGCAGCCGGGTTGATTGACCTTGGCCACCATGCGCGACATCATCCCGCCCTTCGGGCGGAGAAAGCTTCGCTGCTCAAACGTGGTCGGCGGCTGGGAGAACAGACCCGTGATGTATCCAACCAGCACCTGCATCGCGCGACCCACGATCTCCATGTTGAACGCAAGCATCGACGGTTCTGGAAGATCAAATCCGCGGAGGTAGCTGCCGGCTCGATCGCGCTCTGCGCGCGGTTTCGCTTCCGCGGCAAGTCGCTCGGCGTTAATGTGACCGGAGCACCACAGGCAGGGCGCTCCCGGGCGGCAAAGATTGACGCGACCGATCTCATTGACCACGGCGCCGTTCGCGTCGACGACGAACTGCACGCCGATGTCGAGCAGGGGGATGAGGTACTGCTGACAGATCTGATTGAGAAAGGCTCGGGACGTAGTGTTGTCCGTGCAGACGATGACCACAGCGCTGCGGACCAGCGCACGAAGCACCTCCGGGTCCTCAACGTTGAGAGTGATGGCCCTCACGGTCGCTTCGGGGGCATGCGCGATCGCGTAGTCGCGGGCAAGCTCTGCCTTGTTTCGAACGCCGGCGTCTTTCGGGCAGCTTGCCGGGATTCGAGGCAAGTTAGTCAGGTCCACAAGGTCGTCGTCAACCAGCGTCATGTCTCGGGCGCCGTGATGGATCAAGGCGAGGGACGCAAGGCTGCCGGTTCCCCCCAAACCCACGATCGTGAACGCTGCCCGCGCGATCGCGTGCTGTCCCTCGGGTCCCAAAAGCAGCGCCTGTCGATCGAACCGCCGATCGACCGAGGCGCCGTGATGAACGTGCTCGACCCATCGATCCTCGTCCACGACGACGACAGAATCGAGCGCGACGGCAGTAGCCCGATCGCGGCCATAAACCAATCCTTGGCACTCGTCGATCGCCGAGTTCCAGACGAGCGCCACATGCTCTGGTTGGGGCGCTTGGCGGTGGAAGAACGCGAATGACCTGGCGTTGCCCACATGGTCAGCATGCGAGAAGTGGACATCGCGATCGGTCATCGGATGGAGGTGAGCCATGACAATGACTCGGCCGTCGGCCCTGGCGCGCTTCGCGACCGAGGACATCGCGGCTGGGCTGACGGACGCGATGTCCTCGGCTTGCTCGATGTAATCGGTGGGTTCTACGGGCACGATGTCGTCGACCAGATAGATGACGTCGTCTTCCACGCCAACGCGGCGGCACAGAAGGAAGCAGACGGACTCACGGGGCATCGCCGCCCGCAGCAGAGCTGCTTGGCGGCGATGATGAACCCCGCGCATTTTCAGCACGTAGCGCATCATCGCCCTCCACTCAGTTGGCCTGAGCCAGTCGCGTGCGCACGAAGCGCATGTGCGACATCACGCCGCTGGTGGCCGGATCCCACCGCTGGGGCTGCGGGTAATGCCAGGAGAACCGCTGCCAGACTTGGCCGCCATAGGTCTCCTGCAGATCGGCGTTCTGCGGGGTGCGCCCATCGGCGAGGGTCAGTCCGGGAGGCACCCAGAACATGTCCATCGCGGCGATCGGGTAGCCCTGCGGGACGTGGATCAGCACATCCGTGTTGGAGCGGTTCCAGTGCTTCGGGAGCGCCACGGCCGGCACGATGACCAGGGTGCGGGCCCCGTCGTCGATGCAGCGAACTTCGCCGTACTGCTGGCGCAAGGCCTGCAGGTCGGCTTCCAGCCGGGGCTCGAAGCCGACGTTGCCGCAGGGGCTCGTGTAGAGCCGGTCGCGCGGCTGCAGAAGCAGACGAATCCCCGGAGTAAGCTGCGCGTCCGGGAGGTCGGTCAGCTCGACGAACAAGCCGTCGCCGGCCTGAAAATCGGAGGCCAGGGGCGCGATCTCGTCGAAGGTCAGCTTGACATGGCGGAGGAGCGCGTCCCCCTTGATCGGCTCACCATTGATGACGATGGCGATCGGCTGCCGCAGGGCAGGGCCCGCGCCTTCGGGGCACGGTCCGTCTGCAATCGAGAATCTCTCATCGCCATCGATGATGATGGCGTCGGTCGCGGCGAACGGGATGTCCCGATCGTCCTTGATCTCGAACTGCAGATGGTGTCGCTGGGGATCCAGCTTGACCAGGTTGTAGATCGCGGCACCGTTGACCAGGCCGCGGCTGCACTCGTAGCGGTCACCCGCCACGTGAATGGTCGCGAAAGATTTCACTTCGCTTTTCCTCAAAAATGATCATTAATGCCCCCGCAAGCTAGGGGCGTTGCTTGACCCTGAGGATTTCGTGCAGCACACTTTTGGCTCCTACACCGGATGTGGCAACACGTCCCCCAAGGCAAGCCTTCGCGCTTGCCTTTTTCTTTACTGGCTCTTGTTCATAGTGCCCTTCCCTCAGAAGAGGCCCGTAGGGGCCGGTTTCGGCGGAATGATCCCCGCCTTGATCAAGCGATCGAGGCGGTACTGAGCAGCAGTCGGGCTCGTTCCGCAAATCTGAGCCAGGTCGTGAGCTGACGCTGCCAAGCGGCACGCTTCGATCGGCATCATGACCGCGGCGGTCAGCGCCTTCGCCTGCCATTCGCTGTCTTCGAAGAACTCGTGCGCGCCGATGGGGCCCCGTTGCAAAGTGACCGCGTGGTCCAGCACGATGTGGCAGAGCTCGTGGATCACCGTACTTCTGGAGAAGACGTTCTCTTGGGCCAGGCCGTCGTAGACGTCCTCGCGCAAGACCACCAGGAAGTCCAGGGGCACCGTGAACCCGGCGCATTCCTGCAGTGTGTCGTCCACGTGGAAGTTGTAGCCGGCCTTGGGCAAGGTCTGTTCGAGGACCTTGCGCGCGTCGATTCGAAACCCGTTCGACCCGGGTACCGTGGGAAGGATCTTGCGCAAATCCTCGGCCACCTCTTCGAGCTTCGCGTAGCTCATGGGAGCCACTTTGAAACCGCTGGGCGTAGAGGACCGCTGAGCCGTACCGAGCATCATTTGTCGTTCTCCTCCGGGTATTTGGACTCCAGCCATTCGTTCATTTCCTTGGACGGCTGAGCGCCGTCTTGGAGGCGACGAGCAAATGCGGCCACCAGTCGGCGGGCATCTGGCTCCAGCTTCGAGACCGACACAACATCCTTGGACTGCGCTGCGGCTGCCTTCAGCCGCTGCAATTCTTCGGGGGTCGCGTGGCCACGGAAAAACAAGACGGCTGCGTCCGCGTATTTGTCGGCGAGCGTCTTCTCGCCGTACTCGATACCGCTCATGTACGAAGAACTGATGCCGAGGGCTTCGGCCATCGACTTCATCGAAACTTCATAGCGCATTCGCAACGTCCTCACGGTCTCGCCAAATGGGGTCAGCTTCATGGATGCTCCTGGGGTGTGATGGACATCCCTCCGTCGGATTCTCCTCCGGTTGGATAACTACTACGCCAAATAGTACATCTCTTCGCTAAAAAGTGAAATATAGGTGTTCACCCTAGATTCGGAAGGCTGGAGCCTCCCCTTAGGAAAAGTTATCCACAAGAGCCCGCAAACGTAAACCTTCTCACCATCAGCATGCTGTCACGACCAAAGAACGCTATAGGTAGAGAAGAGTGCGCCGCAGATCGCTAGCGGTAGTGGTTCTGACAGTGAACCTCGTGCTGATCATCAGCGACTGTAATTCCTGAAATCAAGGCGATCTCTTGATATCCACAGATTTGGGGCCAAAAATGGCCTATCCTGAAAAACATGACGCCTGAACAGGAATCCGTGGCGATGCGCGACTGGCCCGAGCGCGAAGTTTGCAAACTGCTTGCGCTCAGAGTGCGCCGCCATCGAGTGGGTGCGGGTCTGTCTCAGCAAGCATTTGCGCTGAAGGCGCAGATCCCGTTGCGGACCTACAAGCGCTTTGAACTAGACGGGAAAGCTACGCTGGAGACGTTCGTGCAGGTGCTTCGCGTTTTAGGGCGCACCCAGTTCCTGCCGCTGCTTTTCCCCACAGCGCTTCCGCAAAGTTCCAGCACGTTCGAGGGAAAACTGGCTCGGCTGAAGGCCTTGGCTGCTCAACGTGCCGGTGGGAGCCGAGATGCGTCCGGCTAGATCACAGTTTTAGATTCCTGGCATGCGCACTACGTACAGATCGAACTACACCTAAAGTGAGATCGGCCACTGCGCATCGTCCGAGCTGGACTGCCTCGCTCCACCCTTCGCATTCCGGAGCGATCACCTGCTTCGCGCTGCTGGCCGAGGTTCAGACATGAACGAACAAAGTTCAAAGATGAACGGTTTTCGACAACACTCGACAGCAATCAGGCTCGGCGCGTAGGCATGTCACCACTGGCGGCCTCTCCCGCATCACTGGATTGATACACAGAGACGGTGCCAACACTTTTGTCAGCCAACTTACAGCCCAATCGTCGGCGAGCTTGCGTCCGCATGCGCACATCGGTTTGTTGGGCGGCGCTGGCGTCGCGTCCCCATGCGGAGGAGCGCTTCAACCAGTGCCGTGGCTGGCACGCTGACCGACTTCGCGCGCTCCTGGCGTGCAGACGGCAGTCACAGCGCACTGCTTGGATGGACTACTCAAGCCCGACTAGACGGGCGGGGGGCGCCGGCTCGCGCCTGTGACAGCCCACTTCAGCTCGCTGCGGACGAAAGTTTCAACTTAGACGATGAACTTCCCAAGTTAGCCGAATGTCGACACCCGCCCTTGAAAGCGCCAAGCCCGTCCATATAATCTCCCTGCTAGCACTCGCGTCGGTCGAGTGCTAACAAGCCCCACGACGTCCCTCGCGGGGCTTACTTCTTGTGGGGGTTGGCCAGTGCGAGAACCGCACGGCGGGCCCTTGAAGCAAGTCCGCACAGTCAAGGAGATCTGATGAAACTGCGTCCTCTGCACGATCGCGTGATCGTTAAGCGCCTGGAAAACGAAACCAAGACGGCCTCCGGCATCGTCATCCCCGACAACGCCGCCGAGAAGCCCGACCAGGGCGAGGTGCTGGCCGTCGGCCCGGGCAAGCGCAACGACAAGGGTGAATTCATTGCCCTGAACGTCGCCGTCGGCGACCGCGTGCTGTTCGGCAAGTACAGCGGCCAGACCGTCAAGGTCGACGGCGAAGAGCTGCTCGTGATGCGCGAAGAGGATCTGTTTGCGGTCATCGCCAAGTAATCGGCGACCACCCTCACAGACCCCATTCATCTAGATAGAGATTCGGAGAGATACACATGGCAGCAAAAGACGTTGTCTTCGGCGGCGAAGCCCGTGCCCGCATGGTCGAAGGCGTGAACATCCTGGCCAACGCGGTCAAGGTCACGCTGGGTCCCAAGGGCCGTAACGTGGTGCTGGAGCGCTCGTTCGGCGCCCCTACCGTCACCAAGGACGGTGTCTCGGTCGCCAAGGAGATCGAGCTCAAGGACAAGCTGCAGAACATGGGCGCCCAGATGGTCAAGGAAGTCGCTTCCAAGACCTCGGACAACGCCGGTGACGGCACCACCACCGCCACCGTGCTGGCCCAGGCCATCGTGCGCGAAGGCATGAAGTACGTGGCCGCCGGCATGAACCCGATGGACCTCAAGCGCGGCATCGACAAGGCCGTCGCCGCCCTGGTCGAGCAGCTGAAGAAGGCCTCCAAGGCCACCACCACGTCCAAGGAAATCGCCCAGGTCGGCACGATCTCGGCCAACTCCGATGACTCGATCGGCAAGATCATCGCCGACGCGATGGACAAGGTCGGCAAGGAAGGCGTGATCACCGTCGAGGACGGCAAGTCGCTGGCCAACGAGCTGGACGTCGTCGAAGGCATGCAGTTCGACCGCGGCTACCTGTCGCCCTACTTCATCAACAACCCGGAGAAGCAGTCGGCGATCCTGGACAACCCCTTCGTCCTGCTCTACGACAAGAAGATCTCCAACATCCGCGACCTGCTGCCGACGCTGGAAGCCGTCGCCAAGGCCGGCCGTCCGCTGCTGATCATCGCGGAAGAAGTCGACGGCGAAGCGCTGGCGACCCTGGTGGTCAACACCATCCGCGGCATCCTGAAGGTCGTCGCCGTGAAGGCCCCGGGCTTCGGCGACCGCCGCAAGGCCATGCTGGAAGACATCGCCATCCTGACCGGTGGCAAGGTCATCGCCGAGGAAGTCGGCCTGTCGCTGGAGAAGGTCACGCTGGCTGACCTGGGCCAGGCCAAGCGCGTCGAAGTGGGCAAGGAAAACACCACCATCATCGACGGCAACGGCGCCGGCGGCGACATCGAGGCGCGCGTCAAGCAGATCCGCGTCCAGATCGAGGAAGCCACCAGCGACTACGACCGCGAGAAGCTGCAGGAACGCGTGGCCAAGCTGGCCGGCGGCGTGGCCGTCATCAAGGTCGGTGCCGCCACCGAAGTCGAGATGAAGGAGAAGAAGGCCCGTGTCGAAGACGCGCTGCACGCCACCCGTGCCGCCGTCGAGGAAGGCATCGTGGCCGGTGGCGGTGTCGCGCTGCTGCGCGCCCGTCAGGCCGCTGGCGACATCAAGGGCGACAACGCCGACCAGGACGCCGGCATCAAGCTGATCCTGAAGGCCATCGAAGCCCCGCTGCGCGAGATCGTCTACAACGCCGGCGAAGAAAGCTCGGTCGTCGTCAACAACGTGCTGGCCGGTTCGGGCAACCACGGCTACAACGCCGCCAACGGCACCTATGGCGACATGATCGAGATGGGCATCCTGGACCCGACCAAGGTGACCCGCACCGCGCTGCAGAACGCCGCCTCCGTGGCCTCGCTGATGCTGACCACCGAGTGCATGGTCGCCGAAGCGCCGAAGGACGAGTCCGCCGCGCCCGCCATGCCGGGTGGCATGGGCGGCATGGGCATGGACATGTAAGAGTCCGGCCGAGCCCGCGACGATCGACGCCCGCCGTCGATCGTTGACGCTCAACAAAGGGGTCGCTTCGGCGACCCCTTTTTTTCATTGCGCGGGCCGCAACGGGAAAAAGATCGCCGCCCGGGGGCCGCTCTGTTTCCGTTGGATACGAACCGGGCAACGCGCTTGCTGGTCATCCCGGTCGGCATGCGCCCAGAATTGCCGGACCCGCCAGCCTCTTCGGCTCGGCACCGCAGGGGCTTTCCCCAGGTCGCACGGCCCCACGGGCCTGGGGGATGTCACTTGAATCAGGGGCGACCATAATGCGCTGACAACTTGTCACAAACGATGGCCCACGCCGCTTCGCCTTCCCTTCAAAGCCTGGTCGACGAGACCCTCGCCCACGTGCCCGCGCTGTCGCATGCGGTGTACAACGGCTTGCAGGACGAGCTCAAGAGCCGGCTGGAGCACCACCAGTTGCTGGCCGGATGGTCCAAGCGACGCGCCCACTTCGCCTCCGACCTCGAAGGCTCGCTGGGTCGCCTGCTGGGCTTGGCGCGCGAAGGCGGCGATCCGCTGCAGCGCGAGCGGCAGGCGGCGGGTCGCGGGGAGCTGTCGCTGAGCCTGGTCGACGAGGGCCAGGCGCTGAAGGACGTCGCGATCGCGCACGTGATCACCGCCATCGAGGACCAGTCGCGCGCCGAGCTCCACCAGCTCGGCAATTTCTTCGCGGCGCTGCGTGGCATCGCCCGGCCGCTGAAGAACGACAACCCGCTGCGGGCTGCGCTGTTCGCGCAGGCGCTGTCCCGCGCGATCGAGGGCGTGGACCTCGATGCCGAGGGCCGTTATGCGCTGATGCGCATGGCCGCGCTGCCGCTGGCGCTGAAGCTGCAGCCGATCTACGCCTCGCTGTGCCAGGGCC
>NZ_VOSR01000326.1:0-6857 GCF_007997345.1 Mitsuaria sp. TWR114 | reverse complement strand
ACGCCGGCACCTCGCTGCGCGAGATGAGCGACGCGATCTCCAGCCTGGACGACCGCCTGATGGTGGACGGCTTCATCGTCACCCGGGGCGGCGAGTATTTCGGCACCGGTCGCAGCACCGACCTGCTCAAGGCCGTCTCCGACCTGCAGGTCCACAGCGCCCGCTACGCCAACCCGCTGACGCTGCTGCCCGGCAACGTGCCCACCGACCAGCACCTGGACGCGCTGCTGCACGAGGGCCGGGAGTTCGTCGTCGTCGCCTGGGACATCGACCACTTCAAGCCTTTCAACGACGTCTACGGCTACGCGGCCGGCGACGACATCATCAAGCTCTGCGCCCAGATCCTGCAGACCGCCGCCGATCCGGTGCTGGACTTCGTCGGCCACATCGGCGGGGACGATTTCGTGATGGTGCTGGGCTCGCCGGACTGGACCGCGCGCATCACCCGCGTCTGCCGCGAGTTCGACCGCCAGATCCGTCCCTTCTTCTCCGCCGAGCACCAGGCGCTGGGCGGCTACGTCACGCTGAACCGGCAGAACCAGGAGTCCTTCAACCCGCTGCCCACGCTCAGCGCCGGCGTGATCCAGGTGCAGCCCGGCGCCTTCGACAGCGTCCGCGCGCTGTCCGCCGCGCTGACCGAACCCAAGCACGTCGCCAAGTGCGGCACCGGCCCGAGCCGCTACTTCGTCGACCGCCGCCGTTCCAGTGCTGCCATCCCGGACATGGCGCCGCTCCTAGAATCGGCCGGGTGAACACCCCGCCCCTCGCGACCACCGCCCTTCCCGCCGATCCGACGCCCGCGCCAGGTTTCGCGCCCGCGCACGTGCCGGCCCGGATCGCGCTGCACCCGCAGACCAACGCGGACCTGCACTGCCACTCGACCGTCTCCGACGGCACGCTGTCGCCGCAGGCGCTGGCCGCGCGCGCCAAGGCCAACGGGGTCGAGCTCTGGGCGCTGACCGACCATGACGAGGTCGGCGGCCAGCAGCAGGCGCTGGAGGCCGCGCGCGCGCTGGGGCTGGCCTACCTGACCGGCGTGGAGATCTCGGTGACCTTCGCCGGCAAGGTGGTGCACATCGTCGGCCTGGGCTTCGACCACCACGATCCCCGCATCGTCGAGGGCCTGCGCGCCACGCGCGGCGGTCGCGGCGCGCGGGCGCAGGAAATGTCGGAGGGGCTGGCGAAGGTCGGCATCCATGGCGCCTACGAGGGCGCGCTCCGGCACGCCGGCAATCCGGAGCTGATCTCGCGCACGCACTTCGCGCGCTTCCTGGTCGAGACCGGCCAGTGCGGCGACGTGCCGGAGGTCTTCCGCCGCTTCCTGACCGAGGGCAAGCCCGGCTACGTGCCGCACCGGTGGGCGGCGCTGCGCGACGCGGTGGGCTGGATCGTCGACGCCGGCGGCATCGCGGTCATCGCGCATCCGGGGCGCTACGGCTTCACGCCGACTGAGGAATATGCGCTGATCACCGAGTTCATGGCCCATGGCGGTCGCGGCATCGAGGTCGTCACCGGCAGCCACACGGCGGCGGAGATGGTCCAGTACGCCGACACCGCGCTCGAATTCGACCTGCTCGCCTCGCGCGGCTCCGACTTCCACAGTCCGGAGGAAAGCCGCGTCGACCTGGGCCGGCTCGAGCAGCACCTCTCGGGCAAACTCAAGCCGGTGTGGAATGCGCTCGAGTACCGCATCCACTGGCCGGCCTGATACCGGCCCGGCCCGCACACCGATTGCCCCAGGCGAGGACCATGGCCCAGATCTTTGAAGTCCATCCCGACAACCCGCAGGCCCGCTTCCTGCGCCAGGCGGCGCAGATCCTGAGCCAGGGCGGCATCGGCGCGATCCCGACGGACTCGAGCTACGCCCTGGTGTGCCAGCTCGACGACAAGGCCGCCGCCGAGGCGCTGCGCCGCATCCGCGGCGTCGACGACAAGCACCACATGACGCTGCTGTGCCGCGACCTCAGCGAGCTGGGCAGCTACGCGCGCGTCGACAACAAGCAGTACCGGATGATCAAGACGGCCACGCCGGGCCCCTTCACCTTCATCCTGGAGGCGACGAAGGAAGTGCCGCGGCGGCTGTCGCATCCCTCGCGCCGCACCATCGGCCTGCGCGTGCCGGACCACCGCGTCACGCAGGAGCTGCTCGCGCTGGTGGGCGGGCCGCTGCTGGCGACCACGCTGATCCCGCCTGGGGAGCACGAGCCGCTCAACGATCCGGAGCAGATCACCGCGCGCTACGACAAGCAGATCCAGCTGATCATCGACGCGGGCGCCTGCCCGATGAAGCCGACCACCGTCGTCGACCTCACCGCGGAACCGCCGGTGCTGGTGCGCCGCGGCTGCGGCGATCCGGCCTGCCTGGGCCTGGAACTCGAGGAGGCGGAGGCCGAGGACTGACGGCGCTTCAAACGCGCCAAGCAAAACGCCGGCGCGAAGCCGGCGTTTTTCATGGGGCGGTGCGTCTCGCACCGTCGAGGGTCAGACCGCGGCGGTGATCACGATTTCGATCTTCCACTCGGGCTTGGCCAGCTTGGCCTCGACCGTGGCGCGCGGCGGCGTGTGGCCGGCCGGCACCCAGGCGTCCCAGGCGGCGTTCATGCCGGCCAGGTCCTTGACGTCGGCGATGTACAGCTGCGCGCGCAGGATCTTGGTCTTGTCGCTGCCGGCACGGGCCAGCAGCTGGTCGATCATCGCCAGGACCTGCTCGGTCTGGCCCTGGATGTCGGCGCTGGCGTCCGACGGCACCTGGCCGGCCAGATAGACCACGCCGTTGTGGATGGCCATCTCGGAGAGACGCGGGCCGACGTCGAAGCGTTCGATGCTGCTCATTTGCTGTGCTGCTTGGGTTTGTGGGAAGACTTGTGATCGCGCTTCTCGCGCGACTGCTCGTGGCGATGGGACTTCACGGCCGGCGCGGCGGCCGCCGGCGCGGCCTTCTGGCCGAGCTTGCTCTCGGTGCCCGCCATCAGCTTCTTGATGTTGGCCGCATGGCGCCAGACCAGCAGCAGGCTCATCAGCGCGATGGCCGGCAGCTCGGGACCGACGTCCCAGACCAGCATCTGCAGCAGCGGCGCGGCCACGGCGGCGCTCAGCGACGCCAGCGAGGAATAGCGGAACACCACCGCCATCGCGATCCACACGCCCAGCACCGCCAGGCCCAGCCAGGGATTGAGGGCGAGCAGCACGCCCGCCGCGGTGGCGACGCCCTTGCCGCCCACGAACTTGAAGAACACCGGCCACAGGTGGCCGATGAAGGCGGCCAGGCCGACCAGCGCGGCGGTGCCCTCCTCCAGGCCATACGGCGCGCCGAACTTCAGCACCAGCAGCACCGGCACGTAGCCCTTGAGCGCGTCGAAGACCAGCGTGAGGATGGCCGCGGCCTTGTTGCCCGAGCGCAGCACGTTGGTCGCGCCCGGATTGCCGCTGCCATAGCTGCGCGGATCGGACAGGCCCATCAGCCGGCTGACGATCACCGCGAAGGACAGCGAACCGATCAGGTACCCAGCCACGACAGCCAACAAGGGGAACAGGACTTTTTGCATGGGGCGCTATTCTGCCCCGGACTTCAGCGCGCACTCGACCGGGCGGGCCGCCAGCAGCTCCGTCAAAACCCGGGGTTCGATGCTGACCAGATAACCGCGCCGCCCGCCGTTGATCAGGATGCGCGGCAACGCGAGCACGCTGGCTTCGACGAACACCGGCATCGCCTTGCGGGTGCCGAACGGCGAGGTGCCGCCGACCAGGTAGCCGCTGTGGCGCTGGGCGACGTCCGGCTTGCAGGGCTCGACCTTCTTGCAGGGGATCTGCCGCGCGAGTTCCTTGAGGCTGACGGTGCAGTCGCCATGCATCAGCACGATCAGCGGCTGCGCCTTCTCGTCCTGCATCACCAGCGTCTTGATCACCTCGTGCTCGGGCACGCCGAGCTGCTTGGAGGACTCGCCGGTGCCGCCGTGATCGACGTAGTCGTAGACATGCTCGCCAAACGTGACCCGGTGCTGCCGCAGCATCTGTGTCGCGAGCGTCTCGCTGACGTGGACGGATTTCTTGCTCATGGGCGCGGATTGTCGGCGCTGGCAGCGAAGGCCCGCTTGTACGAGCTTGCTGCTGACAGCGCCTGGCAACGCGCGCGCGTAACGTGCGCCCGCAACGACCCACGCCCGCTGCCACGCGGGCATCACCGACTGCCACGATCCGGACCGCCATGACCGCTTCCACGGATGCCACCGCGAGCTACCAGCTCAAGGACCTGATTTCCCCGGCGACGCTGCGCGCGCTGGCCGAGGTCTTCACCGACACCGCGCCCGGCTTCCAGCACAAGCGCTTCCTGGCGGTGGCCACGGACGGCCTGGACGCGCTGTCCATCATGCAGCGCGTGCACCGCGTGGCGGAGGCGCTGGACGCCGCGCTGCCCGGCAGCTTCGGCGCCAAGCTCGACGCGGTGGTCGCCGCCGCGCCGCGCGCCGGCGGCTCCTTCATGAACATGGGCCTGTGCGATTTCGTCGCGAGCTTCGGCCTGCATGATCCGGCCGCGTCGCTCACGCGCTCCAGCGCCTGACGCCGCACGGCACCGCCGAATTCGCGATCCGCCCCTTCCTGCGCCAGGATCTCACCGGCACGCTACGGACGATGACGCGCTGGACCGCCGATGGCGACGAGCATGTGCGCCGGCTGGCCAGCGAGGGCTGCCGGCCGCGACTGCCGTGGTCCTTCCGCCTGGACGCGCTGGTGGCGGATCCGACGCCCGCGGCGGAGATCCTGCGGGCACTGCGCGCCGACGACGCCCTCTACGTGCGGCGCTCCGTCGCCAACCACCTCAACGACATCACGAAGGACCATGCGGACTGGGTCTTCGCCCATGTCGCCGACTGGGACCTGGACGACGCGCGCAGCGCCTGGATCGTCAAGCACGCGCTGCGCTCACGCATCAAGCAAGGCGACGCGCGGGCGCTGAAGCTGATCGGCGCCAGCGACGGCGCGCGGGCGGCCGTCGAGCAACTGGCGATCGCACCGGCGCGCCTGGCGATCGGCGGCGCGATCGAGATCGCCTTCGAGCTGCGCTCCAGCGCCGACGTCACCCAGCGGCTGGTCGTGGACTACGCGATCCACTACGTCAAGAAGAACGGGCGCACCTCGCCGAAGGTCTTCAAGCTCAAGACGGTGGAGCTCGCGGCCGGCGCCTCGACGTCGATCCGCATCCAGCGCGCGCTGCGCGACTTCACGACCCGCACGCATTACCCGGGCACGCATCGCATCGAGGTCCTGGTCAACGGCCAGCGACTGGCCGAGGGCGCCTTCGAGCTGCTGGCGCCTTGAGCGCGCGGCGTGCCGTCGACCGCCGCGCGTTCACTGCGCCGGGTCGCGGATCTCCCAGCGGATGCGGTCGATGCGCGCGTGGACCTCGGCATCGAGCGGGCGGCCGAGCGCCGCGAGGTTCTCGTCGAGCTGCGCCGCATTCGTGATGCCGATCAGCGCGCTGCCGGTCTGCCAGCGCGAAGTGACCCAGGCCATCGCCAGCGTCGCCGGCGTCATGCCCAGTTCCGCCGCGAGCGCGTTGTAGCGGCGCGCGGCTTCGAGCGTCTCGGGCCGCGCCCAGCGCTGCTTCTTCATGCTGTCGAAGATCGCCAGCCGGCCCGGCCTGGCGGGATCGCCCAGCCCATGCGCGTCGTACTTGCCGGTGAGCGTGCCGAAGCCCAGCGGCGAATACGCCAGCAGGCCGACCTGGTGGCGGTAGAGCGCCTCGTCCAGGCCGTTCTCGACGACGCGGTTCACCAGGCTGTAGGGGTTCTGCACGCTGACGATGCGCGGCAGGCCGTGGACCTGCGCCAGATGCACGAATTCACCGACGCCGTAGGCGGTCTCGTTGGACAGGCCGACGTGGCGGATCTTGCCCGCGCGTCGCAGCTGGTCCAGCGCCTGCAACTGCTCCAGCATCGACGCCACCGGCTTGTCCTTGGACGGCTCGAAGTAGACGCCTCCGAACATCGGCACGTGCGCGCGGGCCAGTGGATCTGGAACAGGTCGATGGTGTCGATGCGCAGCCGCCGCAGGCTGTCCTCGCAGGCCTGGACGATCTGCGCGCCGGTCAGGTCCTGGCTGCCGTCGCGGATCCAGTCATAACCGCGCGAGGGCCCCGCGACCTTGGTCGCGATGACCAGGCGCTCGCGCAGTCCCGGCCGCGCCTGCAGCCAGCGGCCGACGATCTCCTCCGTCCTGCCGAAGGTCTCGGCGCGCGCCGGCACCGGGTACATCTCGGCCAGGTCCAGCAGGTTGATGCCCGCGGCCACCGCGCGGTCCAGCAGCGCGTGGCTGCCGGCCTCGTCGACCTGTTCGCCGAAGGTCATCGTGCCCAGGCCGATGCGGGTGACCGACAGGTCCGACTGTCCGAGGGTGATGCGCTCCATCTTGTCCGTGCTCCGTGAGGTGCCGCGTGGCTCCGTCGCCGCGGCAGGCGGCCAGTGTGCCCGACGCGGGCGGCGCGCCGGTTCCCTGCTCGCCCGCATGTGCACCGCCTCCGTCTCCCCGTGCGCCACATGGCCGCAATGGGCTCTCCCTCACGGTTGCCGACTGGAAATTATTGTTTTACAGTAATTTCTTGCCACATCACGGTAACGCCACCGCCTCGCCATGCGCCCTTCCCCCATCCCCGCCGGCCTGCAGCGCATTCGCTGGATCGCCCACTGCGTGCGCGCGATGGCGCTGATCGCGATGGCGACGGTGGTCGGCTTCCATGCGGTGTTCTGGACCCACCCGGCCATGATCGAGCGCACCGCGCGCAAGGAGTGGGACCTGTCGCACGCGCTGCAGTTCGACGTGATCTCGCGCGGCGCGGCGCTGGCGGTGAACCTGCCGCTGGC
>NZ_VOSR01000325.1:0-1189 GCF_007997345.1 Mitsuaria sp. TWR114 | reverse complement strand
AGGCCGCCAAGCCGGTCGCCATCGCGCAGATCCTCTTCAGCCAGGGCTTCGGCACCCGCCGGCATTGCGCGGCGCTGGTCGAGCACGGCCTGGTGTCGGTCGCCGGCGAGGTCATCGAGGACCCGCGGCAGGCCTTCGACACCGCCGGCCTGGTCTTCGAGGTCGAAGGCCAGGCCTGGCCGTATCACGAGAAGGCGCTGATCCTGCTGCACAAGCCGGCGGGCTACGAATGCTCGCGCAAGCCCAGCCACCATCCGAGCGTGTTCTCGCTGCTGCCTGAGCCGCTGCGCAACCGCGACATCCAGCCGGTGGGCCGGCTCGACGAGGACACCACCGGCCTGCTGCTGCTGACCGACGACGGCCCGCTGCAGCACAAGCTCACCAGCCCCAAGTACCACGTGCCCAAGCTCTACCAGGCAAGCTGCAAGGCCGAGCTGGACGAGGGCCAATTGCGCCGCCTCGTCGAAGGCGTGCTGCTGGAGGAGCGCAATCCCAAACTGGCCGAGGAGCCGGTGCGCGCCGTGTCCGCCGAGCGCCTGCCCGACGGCCGCCTGCAGATGGCGCTCACCGAGGGCCGCTACCACCAGGCCAAGCGCATGGTCGCCGCGGTCGGCAACCGGGTGCTGGCGCTGCACCGCCAGCGCATCGGCGCGCTGGACCTGCCGGCCGAGCTGCCGTCCGGCGGCTGGATCTGGCTCGACGAGCACCAACGCGAACTGGCGATGACAGATCCGGCGTCGGGATCAGGATCGGGACCGGCTTCGGCCTAGACCTCGATCCGGATGGGCGCCAGACGCCCACCGGCACCGCGCCTGCGCACGGGGACCGGACGGTCCCCGGGAAGTCCCCGAGCCTCGCCGCCCACGACCTTCGGTAGAAACGCCCCACTTGGACGCCGCCCGCGAAGCGCGCCACCGATCTGGAGGGCGGTCGGCCGGAATCCTCGACGGCCGGGTCGTATGGGAGTGCCTGAAATCAAACATCACGGGGATCCTGGCGGCGCCAGCGTGGCCATGCAGGTGCGGGCGGAACGCCTGACCAGCCTGCAGGCGCGCGTGGCGATGCCGGCCTGCGTCGGCGGGCTGTTCAGCCTGCTGCCGGTGGCGCTGCTGTGGTCGCACCTGCCGGCCGTGGACCTGCTCGGCTGGCTGGCGGCGCGCTGGGGCATCTCGGTCTGGCGCGCGCTGGA
>NZ_VOSR01000324.1:0-1546 GCF_007997345.1 Mitsuaria sp. TWR114 | reverse complement strand
CCGGCAGCCCCTGCGCCTCCTTGTAGACGGCGATGGCGCCGTCCTTCCACCGGGCCAGGCCGTCGTCGGTGGCGACCCAGACGCTGCCGTCCCGGCTCGCCAGCACCGACCGGGTCGCCTCGTTGGGCAGGCCCTGCGCCTTGGACAACGTGGTGACGGGCAGCTTGCGGAAGCGGTCCACGCCCTTGTCGCTGCCGTACCAGATGTTGCCTTCGCGGTCCTCGAACAGGCTGCAGGCGATGTTGCCGGACAGGCCGTCGGACCGGGTGAAGGCGGAGGCCTGGTCCTCGCGCACGTGCAGCAGCCCCAGGCCGTCGGTGCCGATCCACAGGCCGCCGTCGCGGGCTCGCAGCAGCTTGTTGGCCAGGATCTGGCGATCGGGCAGCAGCTCCGCGGGCCGGGTGGCGCTGCGCAGCGGATAGGGGTCGAGCCGGTCGCCGGCGGGGCGCTTGAGCCCGGCGCCGCGGACGCCGACCAGCAGCTGGCCATCGGCGGTCTCGGTCAGGTCGCCCAGGCGCTGGCCGGGGGCCTCGATGCGCTGGGGCGTGCCGGGTCGCCAGCGCCACAGGCCCGAGTCCGCGCTGGCCCACAGGTCGCCCGAGCGATCCTGCGCCAGGCTCCACACGAAGGTGCCGAAGCCGCCCTGCGCGTCGTCGCAGCGGGCCTGTCCGCCGCGCACGGCGCAGAGCCGGCCGGGGGGACCGAGCAGGCCGGCCCAGACGGTGCCCTCGCTGTCCTCCAGCAGGGAGGTGACGAGCCCGCCGTCGGTCTCCGGATAACGGGTCAGGCGGCTGCCGTTCCAGCTGACCAGGCCATTGAAGGTGCCGATCCAGAGCGTGCCGTCGCGCGAGACCAGCAGGGCGTAGGGATTGCTCGGCAGCGAGGAGCCTTTCGGCGGCTGCCAGGGCACGAAGCGCAGCCCGTCGAAGCGGAAGAGGCCGTAGGAGCCGCCCACCCACAGGTAGCCGTCATGGGTCTGCGCGAAGGCGAAGACCAGCCCGAGCTGCGCGCCATCCCGCGCGGTCCACGAGGTGTGGGCGTACTGGGAGATCTGCGGCGCGGCGTCGGCCGCCCGGGCTGCGGAGGGGGCGCCCAGCAGCCAGGCCCAGGCCAGGAGCAGGCAGAGGATCAGCGGCGGGAAACGGTGGCCTTGCAGGCGACTCACGAAGGGTCCTTCGCTGCCTGTCGCGTCGGCGGCGTGGCCCGACTATCGCATCGGCGCGGGCGCGCGTCCCCACCACGAATGGGCGGAGGGCGTCGGGGAAACGCCAATCCGGTCACAGCGCCAGCCAGGCCACCAGCGGCGCGCACACGGCCAGGAAGGGCAGGCTGATGCGGTGGAACTCCTTGAGCGCGCCCGGCGCGCGGGCCAGCCGCAGCGCGATCAGGTTGGCCATCGAGCCCGCCACGAAACCGAAGCCGCCGACGTTCACCGCGATCGCGAGCACGGCGACGCTCGGCACCGCGTCGGCCAGCACCAGCGTGGCCGGCACGTTGCTGATGACCTGGGAGGCGCCGATGGCGGCCAGGTAGGCCGCCAGCGGCT
>NZ_VOSR01000323.1:0-2471 GCF_007997345.1 Mitsuaria sp. TWR114 | reverse complement strand
CCTTCGCGGTGCTGCTGGCCTTCATGTTCCTGGGCGAGGGGTTCCTGCGCCTGATGCACCTGTCGGAGCGCTCGCTCGAGGTGGCCGGCGGCGTGATCCTGATCATCATCGCGATCCGGATGATCTTCAGCCACGCCGGCGAGTCGGCCTACGGCGTGGACACCGGCCGCGAGCCCTTCATCTTCCCGCTGGCGGTGCCGCTGCTGGCCGGCCCGTCCGCGATGGCCACGGTGCTGCTGCTGGCCTCGCGCCAGCCGGACCGGGTGGCCGAGTGGATCGGCGCGCTGTTCACCGCGATGGTCATCTCCTTCCTCGCGCTGATTCTGGCCGACCGCATCCGCAAGCTGCTGGGAGACTCGGTGGTCTCGGCGCTGGAGAAACTGATGGGCCTGGTGCTGACCGCCATCGCGGTCGAGATGATCCTGTCGGGCCTGAAGCGCTACTTCGTCGGCGGCCTCTGATCGGCCGGATCGGCGGGGTCGGCCGGCCCGCTCCGCGCGGCCTGCGCCGCGCGCCATTCCGCCGCCGTCATGCCGTAGACCGCGACGTCGTTGTCGTACCAGCGCTCGACGCCGCGATAGCGCATGCCGAGCTTGGTCATCACATGCGAGGACGCCTCGTTGGCCGGGTCGCAGACGGCCACCAGCTGCGGCGCGCGCAGGTCGTCGAAGGCGAAGGCGGCCATGCGGCGCGCGGCCTCCGAGCCGTAGCCGCGGTTCCAGCGGTCGCGGCGCAGGCGCCAGCCGATCTCGTGCGGATTGGCCGCGTCGCGGCCCAGGTGCTGGATGCAGCCGGCACCGATGATCTCGCCGGTCTCGATCTCGAAGAAGGTCCACCAGCTGTAGCCCCATTCGGCCCAGCGCGCCTTGACGCGGTCGATCATCGCCTGCGTGTCCTCGAGCGTGTCGGGCTTGCCCGTGATGTAGCGCATCACGTCCAGGTCGCGATTCATCTCGAACAGGCCGTGCAGGTGCGCATCGGTCATGGGCTCCAGGCGGAGCCGGGCGGTGGTCAGTGAGGTCATCGGGCGACTGTACGGCGGTTCAGCGGTTCAGCGGGCATGACGCCGGTCATCCGTCGGCCTCGGCGGCCTCGGCGGCCAGCTCCTCGGCCGTGCGCCGCAGCGCCGAGAGGTCGAGCTCCTCCGGCGGCAACGCGCCGTTGAGCCAGCGGATGCGGCAGCGGCCGGCGCGCTTGGACTCGAACATCGTCTGGTCGGCGCGGCTCATCAGCACCTCGGGGTCGACGCCGTCCAGCGGGTAGTGCGCCACGCCGAAGCTGCTGCCGACCTGCACCGTCACGCCGCTGGACAGTCGCACCGGGGCGAGGATCTCGCGCAGCAGCCGCTCGCAGGCCGGCCGGCTGTCGGCCACCGCGGGCAGCGGGGTCAGCAGCACGACGAACTCGTCGCCACCCAGCCGCGCGGCCGTGTCCGAGCCCCGGATGCCGCTGGACAGCCGCTGCGCGACCGCCTTGAGCACCTCGTCGCCGGCGTCGTGGCCATGGGCGTCGTTGATGGCCTTGAAGCCGTCCAGGTCCAGGTAGGCGACCGCCATCTTCTGCGACTGCCGCTGAGCCACGGCCATCGCCTGGCGCAGCCGGTCGGCCAGCAGCACCCGGTTGGGCAGGCCGGTAAGCGCGTCATGGAAGGCGGCCCGCTCGACGCGCGCCTCGTGCGCCTTGCTCTGCGTGATGTCGGCCATCATCCAGAGCGTCGTGTCCACGTCGCGCTCGCCCGGCAGGGCCACGCCGTTGAGGTCGATCCACACCAGGCTGCCGTCCTTGCGCCGCATCTGCAGCTGGCTGCGGTAGTGGCCGCCGCGGCTCAGCACCGGGTAGGCGTTGCGGCCCAGCGCGGCGAAGGTGTCCTCGTCGACATAGAGCTCGCGCACCGGCAGCCCGAGCATCTCGTCGGCGCCGTAGCCGAAGAGCTGTTCCAGCGCGCGGTTCTTCCAGACGATGCGCCGGCCGCGCAGCTTGGCGATGGCGATGACGTCGGCGTCCAGCATCGCCTGCTGGTCCAGCGTCAGGCGGCGCAGGTCCTCGGTCATCGCATCGGCCAGCGCCTGCGCCCGCGCCCGGCCGGCCGCGAGCAGGTAGGTCGTGGCCGCCAGCAGCGCCGTCAGCAGCAGGCCGATCAGGCCCGGCCCCCAGCCCGCCGCGTCGATCACCGCGCGCTCGTAGGCGGTCGTCAGCGCGGCTTCCAGCCGGAACGCCCGCCCGGCGATCTCCACGCGGCGCTCGGCCGCCACCACGCGGAGGTCGAAGGCGGGCTGCGCGCTCGGCGCGGCGTCCAGCGGCTGGATGCCGGTGCTGGAGTCGAGCAGCAGGTCCTCGGTCGCGGTGTGGTCGTCGACCAGCAGCCGGAAATCCATCGGCGCCGCCGCCAGGCCTTCCTTGAGCCCGTGCAGGATCTCCTGCGCCACCAGCGGCGCGTAGAGCAGGCCCAGCAGCGCCTGGCGCCGCTGGGC
>NZ_VOSR01000322.1:0-5081 GCF_007997345.1 Mitsuaria sp. TWR114 | reverse complement strand
CGCCGAAGGCCAGGCCCTGCGCCACCGAGCACGCGGTGCGCAGCCCGGTGAAGGCGCCGGGGCCGCGCCCGAAGCCGATCGCGTCGACCTGGGCCAGCGCGACGCCGGCCTGCTTCAGCAGCGCCATCGCCTCGGGGACCATCCGCTGGGAGGCCAGCGCCCCGCCATCGGCGTCCACAAAAGCAGCATGGCCCTGGCCCACGAGGGCCAGAGCCATGTGTTCGGTCGAGCTATCCAGGGCCAGCAACACGCTCATGCGGCAAGTGTATCGGCCCCGGACCGCCCGGGGCGGGGCGAGCCCCCGACCGCGTGGGTGCACGCGGTCGAGCGGCCGGCCGTCAGAACGAATAGCCCAGCGACATCGTGTAGACCATCGGGCGGAAGTTGATCTTCGTGTGAAGCTCTTCCGTGCCGTTGTTCGTCGTCGTGTACGAGCGCATCTGGCTGCGCACGTCCGCGTAGGCCGCGGTCGCGGTCAGCGACCACTGCTTGGTGTAGTGCACGGTGAAACCCACGTGCGCCGCGGCGCCCCAGGAGTTCTCCAGCGTGATCCGGGTCGGGCCGCCGCTGATCGCGTCGCCGGTCGGGGTGCTGCGCTTCTTCTCGAAGTAGGTGTAGTTCACGCCCACGCCGACGAAGGGCTCCACCTTGGTGAAGTACTCGCCCAGGTGGTAGTTGATGAACACCGTCGGCGGCATCTGGCGCACGACCGCGATCTGGCCGGCGTTCTTGATGACGCCGTTGCCGTAGATCTTGTGCGAGGGCGGGATGCCCAGCGCGATCTCGCCGCTCCAGCGCGGCGCGAAGCGGTAGGTGTAGCCGAAGCCGGTGGTGGTCGCGTCACCGACACGGATCTGCGCGCCCGGAGCGGGGAACTGCTTGGTGCCGCCTTCCAGCGGAGCGGCCTTGCTGTTCACGTCGATGTGGGCCAGGCCCAGGTAGACCGTGTGCGTGCCCACGGCCGTCTCGGCGCTCGCGGCGCCCGCCAGCGCCATCAGCGAGGCGGCCAGGATCAGGGTGATTTTCTTGTTCATGGATGGTGTCTCCGTTCTGGTCGCCGGGGATTACGGCTGGGCAGCCAGGACCGATTGGAAGAAGCCGCGTGCCAGCGCATTGCAGAACGGCGGGACCAGCGTGCCGTGGTAGGCACCCTGGACCGCGGCCGCGCCGGCCGCACCGCCGCCGGCAGCGGCGGACGTCGCCGCCTTGGCCTGCGCGAAGCCGCCAGCGATCGTGGCCGCCGTCGTGGCGCCAGCCCACTGCATCGAGGCCGCGCTCTCCAGGTTGGAGGCCGGGACAGCCTTGCCGCGCGAGGCGAAGTCGGCCTGCGCGTCGGTGGTGTTGAAGAAGAACACCGTCGGGTCGTTGGCGCCGCCGCACAGCGCCACCGGCGCCTTCGGCGTCCAGCCCAGCAGCGTGTTGGTCTGCAGCGCCTTGCGGTAGTTGGAGGTCGCGTAGCCGGCGCGGAACGAGTCCGTCAGCAGGCCGCCGGTGCCGAACAGCTTGGTGAAGGTCGGGTCGTTCGGCAGCTTGCCGTCCTGGATCAGCTGCGTGAGGGTCGACTTCGTCGGGAACAGCGTCTCCGCGGTCTTGTCATACGGCGACTGGTACACGTCGGACGGCGACGCGTAGATGTTGCCGTAGGCCTTCTGGTAGCTGGTCAGCATCAGCGGCAGGAACAGCGTCGCGCCGGCGTTGATCGGGCCGGTGGTGGTGATCACGTCGCCGAACTTCACCAGGTTGTACGGGCCGGACATCGGCGCCGCGGCGGTGACGGTGAACTCGGACGCGTAGTCGCGCTCGATCGCCTTCTGCGTGGCCATCGCCACGTGGCCGCCCTGCGAGTAGCCGGCGATCAGCAGCTTGGCCGACGGCTTCACCGCGCTGTCGGCGTTCAGGTAGGTCTTGGCGGCGCGCAGGCCGTCGACCATCTCGATGGCCGACTGCTCGGCGTTCAGGTAGGTCGTGTACTGCAGGCCGGAGCGGTCGTAGCCGAGGTAGTTCGGCGCCACGACGATGAAGCCCTGGGCGGCGTAGAAGGCCATCACCAGCGAGCCCTCGGCGTTCTTGTCGACCTGGGCCATGTTGAAGGTCTGGTCGGTCGTCGTGCCGTGGGCATACAGCACCACCGGGCGGTTGCCCGAGCAGGCGGCGCCGGTGCCGGTCGGCACGAACACGGCGGTCGAGGCCATCGCGATCACGCCCTGCGGATCACGCGTCGAGTAGTAGACGTAGCGGATCTCGACGTCGCACTGCGCCGCGCCGGCCAGCGCGCCGATGCCCTTGGCCGCGGTGCCCGCGTCGATCTGCGCCTTGGTCACCGGGGTCGTCGAGGCAACGACGCCCAGTTGCACCGCGCCGCGCGCGGGCGGGGGATCGTCGCTCGCAGCGGAGCTGCCGCCACCGCAGGCGCTCAGCATGGCCGCGGCGGCCAGGGTCAGGCTGGCCAGTTTGAATTGGCTGTTCATTCGGACTTCTCCAGGGGTTGTCTCCGTCGTTCACACCGTCCCGGCGATCGCGGTCGGCATTAAATCGAACGGTCGTTCGTTTTTCTCAGGGATCACTGTAAGCGCTCGATACGAGGCGAACGCAAAAGGAAAACCCTGACAGGTGCCAGCATGCCAGCGTCACGACGCTGCGGGACGCACAACCTGCCCCTGGGCGCGGCGCGGCCGCAACACTTGTGTCATGGCTGTGCGAAAGCGCAGCCGCCTGTTCACGCGGGGCAACAGGCATCGGAATTGCCAAGGTCGACGCGATGCGAACCGTGCGCGGCGCTGGCGTGGGGCCAGGTCTTGAGGCGGCTGTCGACGGGCGCGCGCGTGGCGCGGTACGACGCACGGGGGCGGATGGCCGACGTCGGAGCCGGTCGCCATCGGCGCCCTGGCCGAGGGTCACCCGGCGCCCCGCGCGAATCGCGCGTCAGGGCCGGGTGAACGTGACGTGAAGCATGGAAAGCGCCGGCATCCCGCCGGCGCGGCACGGCGTCAGAACGGGTTGTTCGACGCGCGCGTGGCGGCCTGCGAGCCCATCTGCGAATGCATCAGCGGCCCGATCAGCCGGTCGCTCGCCCACATGTGGGACGTGGCCGTGGCGTTGGCGACCAGCGTCTTGTCGGTGCACACCGGCGGCAGCGAGGTCGCCAGGCAGGCGGCGTCGGTCGAGTTGGACGCACCGTAGATCGACGGGAACCGGCTCATCGTGCCCATCAGCTCGTCGGTCAGGATGAGGCCGATGTAGTGCCCGTCGTTGCGGATCTTCAGGCGCAGGCCGGCGTTGAAGCGGCGCGAGAGCTCGGTCAGCAGCGCGGCGCGGTCGGTGTCGGCGTTGGCGGCCTTCTCCTTGAGCGCGAACGGCGACAGCCCCATGTCCTGCGTGGTCGACAGGATGATGCGGCCGTTGGCGTCGACGATGCGGTTGACCTGCGCGGCCAGTTGCTCGCCGCGGGCCTGCGCCGCGTTGCCCAGCGTGCCGGCGTCCTGCGCCGGGTACTGCGCGTAGAGCTCCAGCACGTCGTTGGCGCCGGCCAGCACGGTCACCAGGTCCTTGCTGTTGAAGCCGTCGAGCGCGAACTGGCGATCGATCTGCGCGGCGACGTCGGCGACCTTGGCGCCCGCCGCGGCATACATGCGGCCGGTCGGCGTGGCGAGCTTGTCGGCGTTGCACTCGCCGAACACCAGGCCGAAGAAGGTGGCCAGCGACTGGGTCCAGACCGGATTCAGGCCGCAGGTGACTGCGCCGGTGGTCGTGTCGGTGCCGTTGATGGAGTACTTGCTGCCATCGCTGCGCAGCGCGCTGGCCTCGTCACCGAAGGCAATGATCCGCGTCGGACGGAAGGGGTCGATCTGCTGGCCGCCGCCGCCGCAGGCCGCCAGCATCGCGGTCGCACCCAGCAGCACGGCCAGGTGGCGCTTCAGACTCTTCATGAACTCTCCAAATCTCGAAAACTCAGCGGGGCGAAAAAGCCGCCGCCGCGCGGGACAAGCGGTCCCGCACCCCATCCCAGGCAGCCTCCTGCGGAGGCGCCTCGATCCAGATCTCGGTCGCGCCGGCCGCGTCCAGCTCGCGCAGGACGGCGAACAGCTGCCGCGCCGCGGCCCGCGCCTGCGCGGGCATCGCCCGCTGCAGCGCCGGCGCCACGTCCGTCCCTGCGAAGGACGTGCGGGAATATACCGCCAGCCCTGCCGGACACCCGCCCGCCAGCGCGTCGCGCAGCGCGTCGGTCGACATCAGCCGCACCGTCGCGCGCGGCGCATAGTGCGCCGCGAGTGTGCCCGAGGCCCGCGGCGCCTGGGCGTCGGGGGCGTGTAAAGCCATGCCGGCCGCGGCCTCCAGCTGCGCCGGCGTCAGCACGCCGGGCCGCAGCAGCACCAGGCCGCCGCGGCTGACGTCGACGATGGTCGATTCGATGCCGACCTCGCAGGGCCCGCCGTCGAGCACGGTCAGGCCCGGCTCGAATTCACCGGCGACATGCGCGGCGGTGGTGGGGCTGACGCGGCCGAAGCGGTTGGCGCTGGGCGCGGCCAGGCCTTCGACGCCCAGGGCGCGGCACTGCGCCATCAGCGCGCGGAAGACCGGATGCGACGGGCAGCGCAGCCCGACCGACTCCTGCCCGCCGGCCGCCGCCGCGGCGATGCCGGGGACACGCCGCACGATCAGCGTCAGCGGACCGGGCCAGAAGGCCTCGATCAGCCGGTGGGCGACCGGGGGGCAGGTCCTGCGCGAACACGCGGGCGCCCTGCTCGTCCAGCACATGGACGATCAGCGGATGGTCGCTGGGACGGCCCTTGGCCGCGAAGATCTTCGCCACCGCCTCGTCGCGGTCAGCGCGCGCGGCCAGGCCGTAGACGGTCTCGGTCGGCACGCCGGCCAGCTCGCCGGCAGCGAGCACCCGCGCCGTCTCGCGCACCGCCTCGGGCGACTGGCCGTCGAGCACCGTCACGCCGCTTTCGTTGCTGCCCAGCCAGATCTCGCCGCTGTCGAGCTGCACCATCGCGCGCGTGCTCGGGTCGACCAGCTGCGGCAGCTGGCCCGGGTCGCGGCCGCGCACCCAGGTGCTGGTGTTGGCCGGGTTGTGGCGC
>NZ_VOSR01000321.1:0-1290 GCF_007997345.1 Mitsuaria sp. TWR114 | reverse complement strand
GCGGAGATGGTGCGGCAGGTGGTCCACGCCCAGTACGGCGACGAGGCCTACAGCCGCGGCCTGCGGGTGACCACGACGCTGCGCATGGACGACCAGGTCGCCGCGTACAAGGCGCTGCGCCGCACGCTGATGGACTACGAGCGCCGCAAGGCCTGGCGCGGTCCGGAAGGCGAGGTCGACCTGCCCGAGGGCATGGACGCGCAGGACCAGGACACCGCGATCGCGCAGGCGCTCAACGAGCATCCCGACAACGACGACCTGCGCGCTGCCGTCGTGACGCAGGTCGCGGCCAACCGGCTGCAGGCGACGCTGGCCGATGGCGAGGACATCGAGATCAAGGGCGATGGCCTGCGCTCGGTGCAATCGGCGCTGTCGGCCAAGGCCAAGCCGGAGCTGCGCATCCATCGCGGCGCCATCGTCCGGGTGCTGCGCGGCAACCCCACCAAGGAGTTCCCCAAGGGCGCCTGGGCGGTGACGCAGTCGCCGGAGGCCGAGGGCGCGCTGGTCTCGGTCGAGCCCGACAGCGGCAAGATCCTGGCGCTGGTGGGCGGCTTCGACTTCAACCGCAACCAGTTCAACCACGCGACGCAGGCCTGGCGCCAGCCGGGCTCCAGCTTCAAGCCCTTCATCTACTCGGCGGCGATGGAGAACGGCGCCAGCCCGGCGACGCTGGTGGACGACGCGCCGATCTCGGTGGGCGACTGGAGCCCGCGCAACTCGGACGGCAACTTCGACGGTCCGATGACGCTGCGCCAGGCCCTGGCCAAGTCCAAGAACATGGTCACGATCCGGGTGCTGGAGCAGCTGACGCCGGCGCGCGGCCGCGCCTGGGCCGGCAAGTTCGGCCTCGATGTCGACAAGCAGCCGGAGAACCTGACGCTGGCGCTGGGCTCGGGCTCGGTGACGCCGCTGCAGATGGCCAGTGCGTACTCGGTCTTCGCCAACGGCGGCTACCTGCTCAAGCCGCTGCTGGTGACGAAGATCGTCGACGCGCAGAACCAGGTGCTGTTCGAGGCCGAGCCGGAGAAGCTCACCGACGAGCGCCGCGCGATCAGCGAGCGCAATGCGTTCATCACCGGCTCGCTGCTGCGCGAGGTGGCGATCCGCGGCACGGCCTACCGGGCGAGCCAGTCGCTCAAGCGCTACGACCTGTACGGCAAGACCGGCACGACCAACGATGCGGTGGACGCCTGGTTCGCCGGCTTCCAGCGCCGCGTGGCGACGGTGGTGTGGATCGGCTACGACCAGCCGCGCAGCCTGGGCGCGAGTGAGACCGGCGGCGGCATCGCG
>NZ_VOSR01000320.1:0-5610 GCF_007997345.1 Mitsuaria sp. TWR114 | reverse complement strand
CCGGGACCCGGCCGCGCCGGGTCCCCGTCCCACGCCTGCCCCCACTCCCCGCGAACGATAGCGATCCCCACCGATGAACCTGCACGGTTACCTGCCCAGCCTGCTCGAGGGCGCCTTGCTGACCCTGGGCGTGGCCCTGAGCTCGATGGCGCTGGCCATGGTGCTGGGGCTGCTCGGCGCGATGGCCAAGCTGTCGAAGTACCGCGTCGCCAAGGGCGTCGCGACCGTCTACACGACGCTGATCCGCGGCGTGCCCGACCTGGTGCTGATGCTGCTGATCTTCTTCGGCGGACAGGTCGCGGTGAACGCGATCGCGCTGCAGCTCGCCACGAGGAGTACATCGACATCAACCCCTTCGTGGCCGGCGTGGCGACGATCGCGTTCATCTTCGGCGCCTACCTGACCGAGGCCTTCCGCGGCGCCTTCCTGGCCGTGCCGCCGGGGCAGCGCGAGGCCGGCCTGGCCTTCGGCATGAGCCCGGCCCAGGTCGCCTGGCGCATCACCTTCCCGCAGATGTTCCGGCACGCGTTGCCGGGCCTGTCCAACAACTGGCTGGTGCTGATCAAGAGCACCGCCATCGTGTCGGTCATCGGGCTGCACGACCTCATGATGCGGGGCTCGCAGGCCGCCGCCGGCACGCGCGAACCCTTCGTGTTCTACCTCGCGGTGGCGCTGATCTACCTGCTCTTCACCTCGGTGTCCGAACTGGTCTTCGACCAGCTGCAGAAGCGCCTGTCCACCGGCGTACGCCGCCACTCGCTGTGAGCGCGACCCGCCGCCCGCGCCGTCACGCTGCCGCCCGACCCGACCGAACGATTTCCCCATGAACCTGGACGCCATCGTCGAGAACCTCCCGCGCTACCTCGAGGGCGCGGTCGTCACCTTCGAGCTGCTCATCGTCTCGTTGCTGATCGGCCTGGCCCTGGCCATCCCGCTGGCGGTGCTGCGCACCCTGCCGATCAAGTGGCTGTCGCGCACGGTCTGGGCCTACACCTACGTGTTCCGCGGCACGCCGATGCTGGTGCAGCTGTTCCTGATCTATTACGGCCTGGGCCAGTTCGAATGGATGCAGCGCAGCGCGCTGTGGCCGCTGTTCAGCTCGGCCTGGTTCTGCGCCTGCCTGACCTTCGTGCTGAACACCGGCGCGTACACAACGGAGATCATCGCCGGCTCGATCCGCTCGCTGCCGCACGGCGAGATCGAGGCCGCCAAGTCGCTGGGCATGAGCCGCTGGGTGATGCTGCGCCGCATCGTGCTGCCGCACGCGCTGCGCCGCGCGCTGCCGGCCTACAGCAACGAGGTGATCTTCATGCTGCACGGCACCGCGCTCGCGAGCGTGGTGACCATCATGGACGTCACGGGCATCGCCCGCGACATCAATGCCACCTACTACATTCCGTTCGAGGCCTTCATCACCGCCGCGCTCTTCTACTTCACGATGACGCTGGTGCTGGTGGGGCTGTTCCACCAGGCGGAGAAGCGCTGGCTCAAGCCCCTCATGCCGCGCTGACCCGCGCTGACGCTCCTCGCCCCCCGCCCCGCTTCCCATTCCCAGCGCGCCGCCTCCCCGCGGCCCGCGCCGCCACCCCACTCCGATGCAACTCCGACAACATCCGCTTCCGAGCCCCACCCCGGGCACGCAGCGCGAGCTGGTCTCGCTGCACTACGGCCGCCCCGGCGAGGGCCAGAAGGTCTACATCCAGGCCTCGCTACACGCCGACGAACTGCCCGGCATGCTGACCGCGTGGCACCTGCGCCGCCACTTCGACGCGCTCGAGGCCGCCGGGCGGCTGCGCGGCGAGATCGTGCTGGTGCCCATGGCCAACCCGATCGGGATGTCCCAGTGGTGGCTGCAATCGCACCTGGGCCGCTTCGATGGCCTGTCCGGCGAGAACTTCAACCGCCACTACCCCGAGCACATCGAGGCCGCCGCGCGCCATGCCGAGCCTCGCCTGGGGGCCGACGCGGCGCACAACGTGGCGGTGCTGCGCGCCGCGCTGCGGACCGAGATCCAGGCCGGCAGCGCCGACACCGAGCTCAAGGCGCTGCGCAAGACGCTGATGCTGCTGGCCTGCGACGCCGACGTGGTGCTGGACCTGCACTGCGACGCGCAGGCGATGATGCACCTCTACACCGAGACGCCGTGCTGGCCGCAGTGCGAGCCGCTGGCGGCCTACCTGGGCGCGGCGGTGACGCTGCTGGCGACGGACTCCGGCGACAACCCCTTCGACGAAGCCTGCTCGCAGGTCTGGTGGAAGTGGGCCCGGCATTTCGGGGATCGCTTCCCGATTCCGCAGGCGACGCTGTCGGTGACGGTGGAGCTGCGCGGCCAGCAGGACGTCAGCCATGAACTGGCCGCCAAGGACGCGCAGGCGATCGTCGACTTCCTGATCCACCGCGGCGTGATCGCCGCGGACGGCGCGGTGCCCCCGGCGCCGGCGCCGGTCGGCGACGCACGGCCGCTGGCCGGCTCGATGCCGATCCCCTCGCCGGTGGGTGGGGTGCTGACCTTCCTGCGGGAGGTTGGCGAGGAGGTCAAGGCCGGCGACGTCATCGCGCAGGTCATCGACCCCATCACCGCTCAGGTCACCGACCTGAAGAGCCCGGTGGACGGGCTGCTGTTTGCACGCGACACGCTGCGCCTGGTCACGGCCGGGGCGCGTGTGGCGAAAGTCGCGGGCCGCGAGGCGACCCGCACCGGAAAACTGTTGGGAGCCCGTTGATGTCCGCGGCCAGTCTTGTTGTCGACAACCTCCATAAGCGCTACGGCGATCGCGAAGTCCTCAAGGGCGTGAGCCTCGCCGCGAAACCGGGCGACGTGATCACGCTGATCGGGTCCAGCGGCTCGGGCAAGAGCACCTTCCTGCGCTGCCTCAACCTGCTGGAGCAACCCTACGAGGGCACGCTCCGCCTGGGCGACGAGCAATTGAAGCTGGTGCGCGACCGCGACGGCAGCTTCAAGGCCGGCGACGCCGCGCAGCTGCAGCGCTGGCGCGCGCGGCTGGCGATGGTGTTCCAGAACTTCAACCTGTGGGGGCACCGCACGGTGCTGGAGAACGTCATCGAGGCGCCGGTGCATGTGCTGAAGCAGTCCAGGGCCGAAGCGATCGAGAAGGCCGAGGCCCTGCTGGCGCGGGTGGGCGTGTCGCACCGCAAGGACGTCTACCCGGCGCAGCTCTCCGGTGGCGAGCAGCAGCGCGTGGCGATCGCTCGCGCGCTGGCGGTGGAGCCGGAGGTGATGCTCTTCGACGAGCCGACCTCAGCCCTGGACCCGGAGCTGGTGGGCGAGGTGCTGAAGGTGATGCGCGACCTCGCGGCGGAAGGCCGCACGATGATCGTCGTCACGCACGAGATGGGCTTCGCGCGCGAGGTGTCCTCGCACACGATGTTCCTGCACCAGGGCCGCGTGGAGGAGCAAGGCGACCCGCGCGAGGTCCTGATCAAGCCGCAGAGCGAGCGCCTGAAGGCCTTCCTGAGCGGTGGTTTGAAGTAAGTCCGCCTGCCGGCGCCCGGCTGCGCCGAGCAACAGTCAAGCGAACGGCCCGGGCTTGCCCGGGCCGTCGTTCATGGAAACACGGCAGCAAGCCCGCGATCACGCACCATGCGCAGCAGCCGGAGTTCCGCTCCTTGCGGTCCTTTGCCGAGTCCCTGTTCCCACCGCCGGAACTGCCGTGCCGTCGTATTGAGGATGCGGGCCAGCGTGTACACGCTGTAGGTCGACTGCTCGCGGATGGCGCGGAAGTCCTCGGCGCGCAGCGGTTGCGGCGCTGACATGCCGACGCGCTCGATCGTGCGCAGGTCCTCGTCGTTGAAGGTCCCGCAATCGTGGAGGTCGCGGCTCAACCGAAGCAGGCGTTCCATCGTTTCAGACTTGCGTTTGCGCATCACAGTTCACTTCCTTCAGCTTGTTGCTCTCGATTGAATCGGACAGCTCGCGGATCGATTTGGACGTCAGCGCTTGCCCGACCGCACGGCACGCATCCCAGGTGGCTGTATCAATCTGATCCTGCTTGCTCTTCGCATAACCCTCGAGGAAGAACCAGGGGCCATCCCCTCGCGTCGCGACGATCACGCGATACCCACCGCGCTTGCCAGCCCCGGATCGTGCGATCCGCTTCTTGAAGAGTCCACTACCGAGATCTGCATCGATCAGCCCGCGTTCCATTTCAGCGACGGCGCGGCACAGGTCCTCTTCTGCGCAGCGCCTGCTTCCTCATCCAGCGCTGAAATCCATCGACCAAGAACACGGCACTCCTCATTCGACCTCCGGGAAAGATTGCGAGACGCGCGCTCAGTGACAGGCCGCGCTAGCAAAGGTCTCACGCTGAAGACGGCCTTCCGATGGGGGACACCTTCGGGCGCGCCGTCCGCCGTTCGTCGGTCTCAGCCTGTCGAGTGCCGCCCTCTCATCCGCCAAACCGCCGCGCCGAGAACGGCGCCGCATCGATGAACGGTGGCTCTCCGGTCATCAGGTCCGCGAGCAGCCGCGCGCTGGCGGGGCCGAGCGTGAAGCCCTGGTGGCCGTGCGCGAAGTTGAACCACAGTCCCGGATGCCTTGGCGCCGGGCCGATGACGGGCTTCATGTCGGCGCTGCACGGCCGGCTGCCGACCCAGGGCTCGGACTCCACCGCCTCCCCCAGCTCGAGCAGCCCGCGTGCCTGCGCTTCGGCACCCGTCAGCTGACGAGGCGTGAGCGGTGCGTCGATGCCGGCGATCTCGGCGCCGGTGGTCAGTCGCAGTCCGCGCCGTTGCGGCGCCAGCACATATCCGCGCTCCGCGTCCAGCGTCGGCATCGTCACGCGCCCGCCACCGCAGTAATGGCGGTGGTAGCCGCGCTTGACGAAGAGCGGCAGGCGGTAGCCCAGCGCGCGCAAGAAGCGGTCGGACCAAGGCCCCAGCGCGACCACGGCCTGCTCGCCTTCCAGCCGGCCCTGATCGGTTTCCAGCGCCCAGCCATGGGCGGTCGGTCGCGCCGCCGTCGCATCGGCCTGCACGAAGCGTCCGCCACGTTGCAGGAAGGCCTGCGCGTAGCGCTCGACGAGCTCCCCGGGATCGTCGACGCTCCACGACGGCAGCCAGTGCACGGCGCCAGCCAGGCGCGTCCGGAAATCGGGCTCCGCCGCTGCCAACGCGTCCGCATCCATCGCGACGAAACGGACGCCGTGCTCGCGCTGCACCCGCTCGGCGTCGCGCACCGCCTCGTCGAGCGCGCGCGGCGTGCGGAAGACCAGGCGCAGTCCGTCGCGCCGCACCAGGCCGTCGGCACCGGCCAGCGCGATGTAGCGGGCGTGCTCGGTGGTCGCGTGAGCGATCAAGGCAGCGTAGTCGCGCGCGATGGCTTGGTGTCGCGCAGGGGCGGAGTGGCGCCAGTAGCGCCACAGCTGCGGCAGCGCGGCCAGCAGCGCGCGCGGGTGGTAATGCACCTCCAGGCCCCGCCCCAGGGCCGCGGACAGCAACGATCTCGCGTCTCGCGGGAAGGCATACGGCTCGACCGCCTCGCGCTGGATCACGCCGGCATTGCCGAAGGAGGTCTCCTGCCCGGGCGGACGGCGGTCCACCAGCGTGACCGCGTGGCCGCGCAAGCTCAGCTCCAGCGCGGTGCAGGTGCCG